>NZ_JALAHI010000083.1 GCF_022711995.1 Enterococcus sp. | reverse complement strand
GGTTAATCATCGTTTTCTGGGTGATCTTTTTCTTACTATTTCTTTTACTATCATTCACCAGAAAAACTATATTTCAATTTTTGATATTACTTTTTATTGCATTTTTTATTGTGTTTCTTTCGAATGCATTCATTGTTTGTACTAGCCAAATGTCCATTCGGTCCATAGTGGAGTTCTCATTAGGGATAACGTTAAAATACGTAGGTTGTAATATTATTGGCTTAGCGATAATGCTTAGTAGTTTTGTTTTACCTGTGTTTTTACCTAGATTAGCATTAGTATGGGCGTTATTTGGGATAAGTATTCCTATGTTTTTTCAAGTTATGATCCATAAGCAAATTATGAAGCATGTAACTACAAATCAAATAGAACAGGAGTGATCCATTGAGATTTGAATATTACACGACAACAGATGAAATGAATATGTTTCAGCGTGAACAATCTCCGTTTACACAAAACAAAAATGAGTTTGAAATCAATGTCAATAGCCATCAAACTTTTCAGAAAATTGATGGATGGGGAACTTCTTTGACAGATTCTTCTGCATATTTAGTTGATAAATGCTTATCTGAAGAGCAACAAATCGCAGTCATGGAAGCGTTATTTGATTCAAAAAAAGGAATCGGTCTTTCAATTCTACGAAACCCAATGGGTGCATCTGACTATGCGCGGCATATTTATAGTTATGATGATATGGAAAAAGATCAAACAGATGAGAATCTGATTCATTTTTCTATCGCACAGGATGAAGAAAGTATCATTCCCCTAACAAAATATGCTAAGAAAATGAATCCTGAACTAAAATTATTTATGTCTCCTTGGAGTGCTCCGGGATGGATGAAAGATTCTCAACAAATGATTGGTGGAAAATTGTTGTTGAAGTATTATGATACCTATGCCCATTACTTCAAAAAAGTGATTGACAGTTATCATATGCATGGATTAGATATATATGCGATTACACCACAAAATGAACCGTTGTTTGTGCCACCGAATTACCCAGGAATGGAGATGCTGGCGGATGAACAAGCAACTTTTGTTGCTAAATACTTAAAACCTTTGTTTAATGATAATAACATTCGGACAAAAATATTAGGCTATGATCATAACTGGGATAGAATTGATTATCCATTAGAAATTTTGGATAAGGCAGAAGCGGCCTTTGATGGTATAGCTTGGCACTGGTATGGTGGTAATGTAATTAATCAATCAAGAGTTGCTCTATTTTATCCAGATAAAGAAATCCATTTTACTGAGGGATCTGGAGGAGATTGGATACCAGCCTTTGAACCAGCTTTCAGTAATCTAATGAGAACAGGGATCAACATTTTTAGAAATGGTGCAAAATCTATGACGCTTTGGAATTTAGCGCTAGACGAAAATAATGGGCCTACTGTTCCGGGATTTGGAAAAAGTACTTGTCGCGGCCTTGTAAAAGTGGATCAACAAACGAAAAACTATGAATTGACACTTGATTATTTTGGTCTGGCTCATTTCAGTAAATTTGTCCGACCTGAATCTGTTCGAATTGAAAGCTCGAATGATCGGCATATCCAAAGTGTTGCCTTTCAGAATAATAATAAATCCATTGTTGTTATTTTGTTTAACGATAGTGAAAAGGATGCATCTGTTAAGATAACGATAGATACTTATTCAATGGATACAATCTATTTGACAGCGAAAACTGCGATGACGATTAGAGAAATATCTAATAACGAGGAATAGGCGGAAAATGATCTGTTTGAATCGTTATGTTTCTAAAAATCATGATGCGGAAAAGGGGAAAATCGTCTTTGCTGGTTCTTCTTTAATGGAGGAGTTTCCTTTGGAACAATTGTTTCTCGATAAAGAAATAATTGTTTATAACCGCGGAATTAGTGGAGCAACTTCTAAAGACTATCTTGAAATTTTTGATCGATTGATACTCTCTATACAACCTGTACATCTATTGATCAATATTGGGTCAAATGATCTTGCAGACGAGTGTTTTGAGGATAGTCACTTATTAGATAGCTACCGCCAAATTTTCAGTAAATTGAAGAAAAGTCTACCACAATGTGCAGTTACTTTTATTAAGTTTTATCCGGTAAATACCGGAATAATGCAAGACGTTTCAAAAAAACAAGGCGAGCAATGGCTACTGCAGGCTTCAAAGTATAGAACCAATAGCCGTGTGATTGAAGCAAGTGAGAAAATCAGCAAACTTGCCGATTCATATGGATATGAGACGATTGAAGTCAATAATTTGCTTATAGATGAAACCAAACAGCTTGATGCTTTGAATACTAAAGATGGCATACACTTAACAGAAGCTGCATATAGAAAAATTTTCCCTTTGATATATCAACATGTGGATTTAGTACGAAAAATGAATAAAGAAGCATCGGATGGTAAGAAATGACCATTCGATGCTTCTTTTTTATGAAACACATTCCAATCTATGTAACAGGTTGATTTGAAAGCGATTTCTATAGGAATGTCCTTCAAACTTACCTATAATAAACCTACCGATAAAAAAGCAAAGGAGTATCATCAATGAAAGAAAAAATGATGGATGCGATGCAGAAGTTTTCAAAAGCCATGTTTGTACCGGTTCTGATTTTGCCAATTGCTGGGATCTTGATTGCCATTGGCAATGTTTTTACCAATGTTCGTTTGATCGAACGTTTTCCATTTTTGGATAACCCAATCACCACAGGTTTTGGCAGCATTCTCTCTGCCTCGCTTTTACCGATCTTGACAAATTTAGGGATTATCTTTTGTGTAGGGATCGCTCTTGGTCTGGCCAAAAAGAAAAAGGCGGAAGCGGCGTTTACTGCATTACTAGGCTATCTGGTGTTTTTATATGCCATGAACAAATTTATGGAACTTCGAGGGATGCTTGTAGCCGCCGATGCACTCCAAGGATCAGGACAAGCACTGGTTTTAGGGGTTCAAGTCTTAGATATGGGGGTATTTTTAGGGATCATTTTAGGGATCATCGGTGCATTGATCCACAACCGTTTCATCGACACTACCTTCAATAATGCTTTTCAAGTCTATGGCGGGGCTCGCTTTGTCTTCATTGTTTTGATTCCAGTTGTTGTATTATTCGCCATCCTTTCTTCGATCGTATGGCCAGTGATTCAAACGGGGATTGATGGATTAGGCGGCATTATTCAAGAAACAGGAAACTTCGGTATCTTCTTATACGGGACGCTAGAAAGATTATTGATTCCAACTGGGCTCCATCATCTGATCTATACGCCATTTCTATATACTTCCCTTGGAGGCGTCGCTGAAGTTGGGGGCCAAGTCTTCGAAGGGGCTCGGAACATTTACTTTGCAGAAATTGCAGATCCGGCTGTAAAAGTTCTCTCGCAAAGTGTTATTTGGGATGCGCGGGGGATCTCAAAAATGTTTGGTCTGATCGGTGCCTGTCTGGCTATGTATCAAACGGCAAAACCTGAGAATAAATTCAAGGTCAAAGCCATTTTGATCCCTGCAGTGGTGACTTCCTTCATTGCCGGGGTAACGGAGCCCATTGAATTTTCATTTATGTTTGTTGCCCCAGTCTTGTTCTTGATCCATTCGGTATTAAGCGGATTAAGTATGGTGGTTTTGAATATATTTGGCTCTAGAGCGATTGGTCCCAATGGTTTTATTGACTTTCTGCTGTATAATCTGCCGTTAGGGATTGAAAAGACGCGCTGGCCCATCTATATCGTTGTTGGCATAGTATTTTTCTTTCTCTATTATTTCCTTTTTCGCTTTTTGATCACCAGAATGAATTTGCAAACAGTTGGTCGGGAAGAGGACGGGCAGGAAACCAAATTGTATTCCAAAAAAGAATACAACGAACGACAAGCAGGTGCAGGAGCAGGGGTGGCAGCAATTCATTCCTCTGCGGTGACGGACTCAATTTCAGCATTGGTCAAAGGTTTAGGCGGCGATAGCAATATCAAAACCATCGATAACTGTTATACCCGCTTACGATTGAAACTAAAAGACCCAGAATTAGTAGATGAGACATTACTAAAAGAACAAACCCAAGCCAAAGGCGTTATCAAAAATGGTGAGAATGTCCACGTGGTTTATGGGCTGACGGTACCAAAAGTACGAGAAGATTTAGAAAAATACTTAGGACGAGAAGGAGAGAGTGAATAATGAAGAATTTTTCAGTAGTGATCGCCGGTGGAGGAAGCACCTTCACCCCGGGAATCGTCATGATGCTGTTAGATAATCAACAACGGTTTCCTTTAAGAAAGCTGACACTTTATGACAATGATGAAGCGCGACAAAGAACCTTAGGTGAAGCATTGACGATTTTATTAAAAGAACAGGCACCACAGATCGAATTTTCTTATACGACGGATCCCCAAGCGGCTTTTACAGATGCTGACTTTTGTATGGCCCATATTCGAGTAGGCAAATATGACATGCGGGAAAAAGATGAGAAGGTTCCTTTACGTCATGGTGTGTTCGGTCAAGAAACTTGTGGACCTGGTGGTATCGCTTATGGTATGCGCAGTATCACCGGAATGTTGGAAATCATTGATTATATGGAAACCTATTCGCCAGATTGCTGGATGTTAAATTATTCGAATCCAGCAGCGATTGTCGCCGAAGCTTGCCGCGTGTTGCGGCCTGAAGCAAAAGTGTTGAATATTTGCGATATGCCAGTGGGCACCTTACGACGGATGTCGCAAATCATCGGCAAAAAACCAGCAGACTTAGAAGTGCGCTATTTTGGCTTGAATCACTTCGGCTGGTGGACCAGCATCAAGGATCAGGAGGGCAATGAATACATTCAGCAGATCAGAGACTATGTCGCCCAAAACGGCTACCTCACTCAAGTTGAAGTGGACACCCAACATACAGATCCCAGTTGGCAAGAAACCCACAAAAAAGCCAAAGATCTTTTAGCTCTGACACCAGAATATCTGCCAAATACTTATTTAAAATATTACTTATACCCAGATTACGTTTATGATCATATGAAAGAACATCCTGAATATACCCGCGCCAATGAAGTGATGGCAGGTCGAGAAAAACGAGTCTTCGATCATGCGAATAAAATCATTGAACAAGGATCAGCAGAGGGGATCGCATTTGAAATCGATGCCCATGCCACCTTTATTGTGGATCTAGCCCGTGCCATTGCTTTCAATACCCATGAACGAATGGTCATGATCGTAGAAAACAACGGAGCAATCGCTAATTTTCCTGATGATGCCATGGTGGAAGTTCCTTGCATTGTTGGTTCCGATGGACCAGAAGCACTGGCACAAGGAAAAATTCCTTCTTTCCAACAAGCATTGATGTTCCAGCAGATCACTGTGGAAAAGTTGGTAGTGGAAGCATATGTGGAAAAGAGTTATCAAAAAATGTGGCAGGCGTTAAGCCTTTCCAAAACGATTCCTAGCGCGAAAGTAGCTAAAGAATTGCTAGATGATTTGATTGTAGAAAATCGAGCCTATTGGCCAGAATTGTCTTAATTTGTTTCACATTTGCGAAACTTTTTTCATCCTCGTTGACGACAGGGCAATCGACTCTTCCCGTTGAAAGATGGTGGCGGAGCTTTCTTGATACTTCAATACCGCTTCCATGGGCAATTGTTGCCTAGGTCAGCCTCACTGGAAGGTTTCCTTTGAGGCTTATTTCTTTGAAACTTAATTCTTTGAGGCGTATTTCTTGAATTCATTTTGCCAACCTGCGAAAAAAGGGGACATTGTTTTTAACCAGCCTGCGAAAGTCAAAACCGGTTTGCTAGAATCAGGAGGTAACTATGGTAAAATAAACCTAATTGAATCGGAGGAGAGGAATAGCGATGTTTTTAGGGATTGATATCGGCACGACTGCCATTAAGTTTGGGATCATTGAAGAGCGAAAAATCATCTACACACATTCGTTACCAATCACTACCCATCGTCACGGACTGAAACAGACCCAATCAGCTTCAGAGATCAAAAGTCAGCTGATCGCAGGGGTCACAATGCTTCCTGATGAATGGAAAACAGCAATCACTGCAATCGGTTTAAGCACAGCTATGCATAGCTTGATGCCAGTGGTTGGTGATGAAGGGGAGGACGTTTATATCTGGTCGGACAATCAGGCCAGCGAAGTGATGACTGCCTTTCGTAAAACCGAGTTAGCAGCTGATTTTTATCAAGAGACCGGCACACCGATCCATGCCATGTCTCCCTTTGCGAAATTGGCTTATTTCCAGTCCAATCATTCTTTTGACAAAAATACCAAATGGTATGGATTAAAAGAATTGGCGATGGAACTATTTACCGGAGAGGTATACATCGATTATAGTACCGCATCGGCAACAGGACTTTTTTCTTTAAAAGAAAAGCAGTGGAGTCAAAAGATCCTAAACTATTTATCACTTTCTAAAGCACAACTGGCACCGTTATGTGCCCCTACCGATCGCTTTTTGATTGCAAAGGAAATGGCTGAACGCTGCGGATTGTCTCCGACAATTGAAGTCATGTGTGGGGCTAGTGATGGCTGTTTGGCGGCCTATGCCGGATATATTTCAACGGGGATTCGCAACAGCTTGACCATTGGAACCAGTGCAGCAGTCCGTAAGGTGAGCGAGACCGCTGTGTTCGATCGGCAAAAGCAGAACTTTTGCTACTATTTGCAAGAGGAGCTATTTGTTGTTGGTGCGCCTTCCAACAATGGTGGTTGCGTTCTGGAATGGGCAAAAGAAACATTGGCCGAAGATCCCGATGCGTTTTACTACAGTCTGCCTCATGTAATGGAGGAGTCTCCTATTGGCAGCAAAGGCTTACGGTTTTATCCCTATTTAAACGGCGAGCGCGCACCCTTTTGGTCAAATGACATTACGGGAGGCTTTTCCGGCTTAACGTTGAAGCATAACCGTTCAGATATGTTGCGGGCTGTGATTGAAGGAATGCTGATGAACATTGGTTTATTGAAGGAGATGGTTCAATTAGAAGAAGCAGTTACTATAAGCGGCGGTTTCTTTCAAACCAAATTGTTAGGGCAGATGACTGCGGATGTATTAGGCTTGACTTGCTATCTGTCCGAAGAAAATGAACCAATATTTGGTTTGTATGACTTGTATCGACATTCTGCTGTAGGAAACGAACAGCCAAGTGAAAAGTTTATTCCTGATTCACAGAGTCAGGAAGGCTACCAAGAATTGGCAATCCATTATTTTGATGCAGAAAGAAACTAAAAACCGAATAATACCGGGACAGGATTAAGAGGGGAGAGATCCCCTCTTTTTTTATTGAAAGAACCGCCGCAGACTAAGATTTCTTTAGTTGAACCAGAAAATCTAGGTATGCGGTCAAACAGTGTCTGGGATAGAAAAGAAGCCTTGTTGTAAGCGGAAGGTTTGCTTTTTTCAGGGAGGACCTGCTTTTTTTGTCTAGTAGTGTGCAGAAATTGTAATAGAAAGAACAGAAAGCGGATGAAATTAGCAGAAGGTATTGTGGTGACTAGAAGGCAACATTTTGGACATTGCTATTTTCAGAAATGCAGCGAGATTTTTTACGACAGATGAACAGGGAAATGTGGCGACCCTTTATGCATAACATAGTAATCGGAGATCGGCTGTTACTATTCTAAGAAAAAAATTTTTTTACCTATTGATTAATCGCAAGAAATAACCGTTTGCCTTAGCAGAGCACACTTATTTTCGTTTAAATAATGATATAGCCACTGTTTTAAACGATACTGTCGAGGAGTTGTTGAAGCAACTCCTTTTTGCTTAGTAATGAGAGCAAAAGTCACAGGAATCTATCCAAGTAATAGAATAAGGTTTGGTTTAACTTATTGGCTGATGGCTTAAATCATAGTCCCTCTTTTTTTGCCTTCCTAAGTGATGGAGGCGGCAGAAATGTGGAAAGAAAAAACCTCCTTCTCTGAATATCTCTAGCAGATTTTCAAGAAAGACGTTTTTTGTTGTTATTCGAGACGACTTGTGTCACGCCTCGTTAAAGATTGCTTTTTGTCTGATCTCAGCGTGTTTCATTTTCAGTGAAGGCGTCGACGATGTATTCCATCAGCAACAGTAATTTGCCGAAAAAGCTGGTGTACTGAATGTTTTGCGTGTCATAGGGCCGTTCATCTGTGACCTCAAATGAAAAAGTTGCTAATTGATTGGCGCGATGCTCGCCATTGCCGCAAAACAAGACTGTCGGTATCTGGTGCTCATGAGCCAGTGCCATTTTCTCCAGCACTTTTTGTGTCTCACCGGATTTTGAAATGGTGATCAGCATACTGATATTTTCAATATTGTTACTGATGATCCCACCGGAATCAGAAGCACTGACTAATAAGGTTTTAATGCCGTTGACCAGCATTTTTTTGTGCAAGTATTCTGCCACGATACCCGAAAAGCCGGTGGCATAAATGGTAATAAACTTGTCTTTGTTTTTGCCATAGATCGTTTTGATTTCTTCAATCGTATCGGCAATACCAGCGGTATCGATTTGATAATCAATAGCGGCTTCGGTACTTCGTTGATTCTTTAGGCGGTTCTTTAAGAAGTAAAGTAATTCAAGATAACCGGAAAACCCTAATTTTTGTGCCAAACGCACGATCGTTGCTGGTGAAGTATAAAGAGTCTTGGCGATTTCCCTTAAAGGCCGTCCATCGATGGTAGCGGTGTTGGTCAGCAGGTAATCGAGAATCTGTAATTCATTGTCCGTCAATTTTTTTCCTTTAATCAATACATTTAGATCCATTGGTCGGCACTCCTTCTTATTCTCATCATACAATGAAAGCGTGCAGAAAGTAAAATAAGAATAGCAGCGATGTTTTGAAAGTAGGGAAAAGGATTGTACATTTCTTAAAAAGAGAATATAATTTCTTATATAGAAAATAAAGGTGGAGAAAAGATGACTCAAAAACCATATGGAACCGTATTATTAAAAGCAGCAACGATTTTAGACTACCTGGCAGAAGCGCCGAATAAACCCCTGCAAGAAATCGCAGAAGCGACGAAACTCACTCCGTCAACGGCATTGAAAATATTAGAAACACTGCAGATGATCGGTTATGTCAAACGAGACAAAGAGAAGAACTATCGCTTAGGTTCTAAGCTGATCAAGTATGCCAATCAAAACATTCAAGAGCTGGATCTAGTTGAAATCAGTTTGCCTTACTTAGAAGCATTGCAAAAAACCGCTGATGAAACCATCCACTTAGGGGTGCTGACAGCCAATGAAATTCTTTATGTCAACAAATTGGAACCGCAAAATCAAACGATTCGCATGTCTTCAAAAGTAGGGATCACCCGGCCCCTCTATAGCTCAGCGATGGGAAAAGCCGTTTTGGCAGAGTTCGAAACCACCCAAGTGGATGAGTATTTGGCGGCAACCCCGCTAACGGCTTACACAGAAAATACCATCACCAATCAGCTGAAGCTAAAGAAAGAACTAGAACAAGTCAAAGCGAGCCATGTTGCCTTTGATGATGAAGAAATGGAACAAGAAATTTATTGTATCGGGGCTTCATTGGTCAAGGACCACGAGATTATCGGTGCATTTTCGATCAGTTTACCGAAATACCGCTTAACGCCAGACTATCAAAGACTATTGATCGATGCGATTATTGCAACAAAACAGCAAATTGAGCAAGCTTTGTAAGAATTTTCGAGGAAAGCACTTGCAAATAAAAGGAAGAGCGGTATAATGAACCTGTAAGTTTCTTTATAATAAATACTATTTTCCAAATAGGAAATTATTGGAGGGTCTTCATGAAAAAAGTAGCGAATTTAATGAAACTAAAAGAAAGTGGCGTCATTGCGGTAGTGAGGGGGGCGTCTAAAGAAGAAGCCATTCAAGCAAGTAAAGCCATCGTGGCAGGAGGCATCACAGGGATTGAGCTGACTTTTACAGTTCCTCAAGCAGCTGAAGTGATCGCCGAATTAGTCGAAACATTTAAAGATAACCCTGAAGTAGTCGTTGGTGCTGGAACAGTCCTTGACGCTGTCACTGCTCGTTTGGCAATTATGGCTGGTGCAGAATATGTTGTGAGTCCAACCTTCGATCAAGAAACGGCTGAACTATGCAACTTGTATCAAATTCCTTATCTACCAGGTTGTATGACTATTTCTGAAATGAAGGATGCTTTGAAGTCAGGGGCAGATATCATTAAATTATTCCCAGGAAGCGCTTATGGCCCAAGTATTATTTCCGCTTTCAAAGCACCTTTACCACAATTGAACATTATGCCTACAGGTGGTGTGAGTTTAGACAATATGCAAGAGTGGTTTGCCGCGGGTGTCGTGGCAGTTGGAGTTGGCGGGAATTTGTTGGCTCCAGCAGCAAGTGGCGATTTTGCTAAAGTAACAGAAGTAGCCAAACAGTATGCAGCAAAATTGAAAGAAATTCGAGGAAAGTAAGATGGCAAATATTCTGACACTCGGGGAAATCATGTTGCGTCTATCGACCCCTGTTGGAGAACGAATCGCTCACAGTTCAGCTTTTGCCGCCCATTATGGTGGCGGAGAAGCCAATGTAGCGATCTCGTTGGCCAACTTTGGCCACCAAGTTTCCTTTGCCAGCAAAGTGCCGGAAAATGCGCTAGGAGATGCAGTCCTTCACCATTTACGCAGTTATGGGGTTGATTGTCGTCACCTGTTGCGAGGCGGTTCACGTCTGGGGACGTATTATATTGAAACTGGGGTTGGTGAGCGCGCAGCACGGGTAGTGTATGATCGTGCTGGCTCAAGCTTTGCGCAAATGGCAGACAATGAATGGTCTGAGGAGCTGTTTGATGGTGTCGATATTTTTCATTTATCTGGAATCACACCGGCGCTTTCATCAACGTGGCGGAAGCTTTTAGTGACATTGATCAAAGAGGCCAAAGCTGCTGGTTGTAAAATCAGTTTTGACATCAACTATCGCGGCAAGCTTTGGTCCACTGATGAAGCTCGAGTTTATTTACAAGAAGTGCTTCCTTATGTGGATTATTGCTCGGCTGGCAAGTTGGATGCACAAGTCTTTATGGATATTCCAGCTGCTGAAAAGGAAGAAGCTGATGATTCATACTATTATCAAGAAATGCATCGCAAATATCCAAATATCAAGCTTTTTTATGCAACAAATCGGCAGGTATTCTCTGCCAGTCACAATCAACTGACCGGTAGTTTGTGGCATGAGGGCAATTATGTTGTTTCTGCCACCCATGAGATCCATCCGATCGTTGATCGTGTTGGGGGAGGCGATGCCTTTTCCGCCGGGATTTTACACGGTCTTTTGACCAATAAAGCAGATCAAGCAATCATTGATTTTGCGACAGCAGCATCTGCATTAAAGCACACTATTCATGGAGATTGTAATCAATTTACAGAAGCGGAAGTCACTGAATTTTTGGCAGTCGGTTCTGGAAAAATCATTCGCTAGGAGGAACAAACATGCAAGAAATGGAAACACGCTACACACATAGTCCGGAAGATATTCGTCACTACAGCACGGAACAGTTGCGCAATGAATTTTTAGTAGAGAAAATTTTTGTGCCTGGCAAGATCCAATTGACCTATACCCACAATGATCGGATGATCTTTGGTGGAGTGACACCTACGGATCAACCATTAGAAATTCAATTAAGCCAAGAGTTAGGCGTTGAGTACTTTTTGGAACGTCGTGAGCTAGGCGTGATCAATATCGGTGGTGCAGGTGTCATTGAAATCGACGGTACCCAAGAAGATATGAATAAGCAAGATGGATATTATATCGGAAAAGAAACAAAACATGTGGTCTTTTCTTCAAAAGATCCTCAAAATCCAGCTAAATTTTATATCTCAAGTGTTCCAGCACATCATAAATACCCAAATGTGAAAATCAGTATTGATCAAATCAAACCAATGGAAACCGGTGAAGGCTTGACGTTGAATGAACGGAAGATTTATCAATACATTCATCCAAATGTTTGTGAAAGCTGCCAGCTGCAAATGGGATACACCATCTTAGAACCAGGTAGCGCTTGGAATACGATGCCTTGTCATACCCATGAACGTCGTATGGAAGCCTATGTTTATTTCGATTTTGCCAATGAGGATACAAAAGTTTTCCATATGATGGGCAAACCAGATGAAACCAAACATTTAGTCGTAGCAGAAGAGCAAGCCGTCATCTCCCCAAGCTGGTCGATCCATTCAGGCGTCGGCACTAGCAATTACTCGTTTATTTGGGCTATGTGTGGGGAAAACATCACGTATACAGATATGGACATGGTTCCAATGGATGAATTGAAATAAAAAAAAGAAAGAAGGATGAAGATGGATTTTTCAATGGATCAGTTTCGTTTAGATGGAAAGATTGCGTTAGTTACAGGAGCAGTCTATGGGATTGGCTTTACGATCGCGCAATCTTTAGCAGCAGCAGGAGCAACGATCGTCTTTAATAATTTAACACAAGAATCAGTCGATGAAGGATTAAAAAATTACAAAGAAGCAGGGATCAATGCCCACGGCTATGTTTGTGATGTTACCGATGAAGCAGCAGTTACTGAAATGGTCAAAACCATTGAGGAAGAAGTAGGGGTCATTGATATTTTAGTCAACAATGCGGGAATCATCAAACGGATCCCAATGTTGGAAATGTCTGCCGCTGATTTCCGTCAAGTGGTTGATGTCGATTTGAATGCACCCTTTATCGTTGCCAAAGCAGTATTGCCTTCTATGATCAAAAAAGGCCATGGCAAAATCATCAATATTTGTTCCATGATGAGTGAGCTTGGTCGTGAGACCGTTGCTGGCTATGCGGCTGCCAAAGGCGGCTTGAAAATGCTGACTAAAAATATTTGTTCTGAATTTGGTTCTGCCAATATTCAATGTAACGGCATTGGACCTGGATATATCGCGACACCACAAACAGCTCCTTTAAGAGAAATCCAGCCAGATGGATCTCGTCATCCTTTTGATCAGTTTATCGTGGCAAAAACACCAGCTGCTCGCTGGGGAGAACCAGTGGACTTGGCAGGTCCAGCTGTCTTCTTGGCTTCGGATGCCTCTAATTTTGTCAACGGTCATGTCTTATATGTGGACGGTGGTATCTTAGCTTATATTGGAAAACAACCTGAATAATCATCGCAAAAAGACTGTTTCCTAACAGAGAAATTTTGTAAGCAAAAAACTCCTATTCGACGCACATCCTCAAAGGATTCTGCGAAGGCTAGGAGTTTTTTATCGAATTCTTTAGTAAAAAAACGAGCAGAATCTCTTCACTGACACTGAGAAGACGGATCTTGGTTCCAGCTAAGTCCCATCAAGAAGCGAGGGTTCATCCCTTTGTTAAAAAAGTTCAACAGTTATTTTCCTTGAGGTGCTACTCTAATTTTTTTCTTTATTTGATAAATTTTTTAGACTATCCAATTGTCAGTGGATATGAGTATATTGGAAGGAGACCGATTGCTTTTCGCTTAGATAATTTATTAGAAATCAAGAAATGAGTTAGGAGGATCATGATGAAAAAAGAGCGTATTGAACTGCTGCTTTCCGTAGTGCTGCTATTATGTGTCTTCTGCATGAGTACCAAAAAGGTAACTGCTCAGACGGAAGGATCAATCATAGAATCTTCTTATTATCGAAATGCCTTAACAGACAAAATCTCTGCTGATCATGCGTTTATTATGAGAAATGGAGAATCAACAAAGATAGAGAAAGTATCTGGAGTAGTGAACAGTGAAAGAATCATTACTGGGATTGACTCGGTAAAAGAAAGTGCTGCGCTGATACGAAATGTTGGGTATTATCAAGGGCATCCAGTCAACGTCAAGGTGACTGTCAAGATGTTACAGCCATCAGGTGCAGATATGCTTATCACGAAAAATGAGTTTCTAAGGCTGAAAATATGGGCAAATGGTACCTCAGAAATCACCTATGAATTTTTAGACGATAAGATGCAGCCAATTCAACTAAAGACGACTTTTAATGAAATGGGTTTGAACAAATGGAAAGACATCCGAATTCCTCAGGCTGCTACTGCCATAGAACATATCTTTGCTGCACCTGATTCCACGATCCAATACAGCGAAGATGAGCAAGGCACATTGACATTAAAAGGACAAGGAAACGCAGATAATTGGTCAGATGATGCTTGTAAACTGGCAATCACCACAAAAGCGATCTCG
This sequence comes from Enterococcus sp., assembly GCF_022711995.1. Classification (GTDB taxonomy): domain Bacteria; phylum Bacillota; class Bacilli; order Lactobacillales; family Enterococcaceae; genus Enterococcus_D. The sequence goes on along the minus strand of NZ_JALAHI010000083.1, from coordinate 47,329 downwards.
AAATTCCAGTTTATTGTCAAAAATAATGATTCAAGAACTTCTATTGCTGGAATATCGGAATTACAGTATTTATCGAATTTTTTCCCGGCAGTCGAGTTTCCTTATGCCTATCCACAACCAGTAGCTACCCAGAACATTGAAAACAATGAAGTCATCACTTGTTTTCAGCAAACAGTTCCTTATTTGGATCCCAAGAATTTTAGATCCAGTCTTTCTTATAAAATCGAAAATCCAAAGCAAAACCAGTTTCAAATCAAAGGACTCAAGGTCAAAGATTTTTATGGCAATGACCGAACAAGTTGGTTTGATCAAAAGATTGATGAGCAAGGCAATCTGTTTATTCAAGCAAAAGCTTCTACACTAAAAAACCGGGCCTTTTACGACAATAGTTATCAATTTACTCTCTACCATACCTTTATTGGCGGAGCCGATCGTCCAGTTGATCCTGATGCGATCATAGACGATTGCTTTTTACTCCAACCGGTACTTTACGAAGATGTTGGCGACGGGGAGCGGTTAATTGGGAATCTGGCAGCCACCATCTACTACTACAATGAAGTTAAAATCAATTTCGTTGATGAAAACAATCAGCCCCTCTTAAATCCAGGAACAATCAAAGGGCGAATCACCGATTCTGTTGATCTATCGTCCTTCTATCCGACTATTAACGGGTACTATCCAATCCCAGCAGAAAAAAACCGCATCCTTGTCATGCCAGGTGCCCAAGAGGTGTTCCATCATTACAAAAAAGGAGTCCCGCTACTCTTTACATTAAAAGATCGGCAACAAAAAATCGTGATTCCTCGCTTTTCCAAAACGGTGAACTTGTCTTATGACTTTTCTCATGATCGCCAGCAAAAGATCCAAGTTGTTGCGCAACATGGGGAGAAAAAACAGGTGCTAAAAAAATATGATTTGGGCAATATACAAACGGAAGACACGGTTGCTTTCAACCTACCAGAAGATTGGCTTAACAAAGAAGTAAATTTATATCTAGAGAATGAAGAAGGGGAAAAATCGGCAGCAGAAACCCGCGTATTTGTTCCAGAATCGGGACCAAGGCTGCAACTACCGGCAGTCTTATCTTTTGGAACCCACTCAATTCCTGCTTTTAATCAGTATCTTTTTGCTGAAAGTCAGCCAATCAAAGTGGAAGACAATAGTCGATTGGAACAAAGCAAATGGACCGTGAAAGTAAAGATTGAAACCCCTCTGAAAAACAACCAGCAACAAGAGTTGCGAGATGCGCTGGTTTTTGCGGAAAAAACAGGGGATGTCCTCTTATCTGAGCAAGAGCAGCCGGTATGGGAAGGTAGCGGATCTGCTACATTAGCGAAGAATCGGTTGAAGCTATTACTACGGCCGACGGATCATGTCGGGAAGTATAGCGGCTCGCTGGTCTGGACCCTTGAAGATGCGCCTCAGTAAAAAATTCCTCTCCGAAAAGTTAGATCCTTTTTTCGTAATAAGACAAAAGGAAACCCGCGTCTTTTTATTAAGACGATGCCATCGGCTATCTAAAATAATAGAGCGACCGACTGCAGGAAATCCAAATAGAGCGATCCCAAAAAGATCCTTCAAAAAAACGATCTTTTTGGGGTCGCTTCAAAACACATTGCTTGTGATTGGTAAACAGAAAATTCTAACCGACTTACAGCACTATCTTACTGCTGAGAGAAAGATTCGCTTCTTTGATTGCTTGACAAATCAAGCGAGCGACCGTCAAAGCCCCTTGGTCGTTCAAGTGAGTATTGTCCTGAATACCTTCGGGATAATTCGGGTGTTCATTTTTTGAAAGGTGCAAAAAATACGTACGGGCTTCCTCAGGTGTCAGCTTAGAAAAAAAGTTCTGGGTACTCGTAAAAATATCCAGACAATCAATGTTATGCGTCCGAGCAAAATCTTTCATTGCTTCGGGATAAGGGCCTACGGCTAGAGGGTCCAATTGCTGCGCGTTAAATTTCAAGCGCGTGATGGAGGTCAGTAGGATTGGAATCGCTTGCTTGTTTTGTGCAGTTGCCACAAACTGGGCTAGGTTTCGCTGGTATTCTTCAGGTGTCGTTCCTCGTTCAGGATCTGTTTTCTGATCGTTGTGGCCAAACTGAATCAAGAAATAATCGCCTGGAGCAAGCAGCGCTTCGGCTGTCAAAAGGCGTTTTTCTTGAATGAAGCTTTTGGTTGAACGACCGTTCATCGCCAAATTAATCACCGAAAAGTCGGTGGAAAGAAAGCTCTGGATTTTTTCTCCCCAGCCTGTTTCGGGTCGTTTGTCTGCAGTTTTGTTGGCGGCAGTGGAATCGCCGGCAATAATTAGTTTCACCATCTGCCACCTCTAAAAATGAAAGTAATCGGCAGCATTTTGGTAACAGACTCCTTCAACCAGTGCCTTCAATTGGCTGAGATCACTCGGCGCTTCTCCCCGAAGAACGATTTCTCCTAGCCACTCGCAAAAGACTCGTCGGAAATACTCATGTCTCGTGTAGGAAAGAAAACTGCGGGAGTCTGTAAGCATCCCCACGAAATTGGCTAATACACTGCCATCTGCAAATTTGGTCAACTGTTGACGCATACCGGCACGGGTGTCATTATACCACCAGCCAGAACCAAGTTGCAGTTTGTTGTTGCCTTCTTTTTGATAGCAGCCCATCAATGCCACCAGTACGTCATAATCATTTGGATTCAATGAATACAAAATTGTTTGTGGCAGAGCATCTTTGCTTTCAGCTGCATCTAACAACGCTTGGAGGTTCGCCGCCATTGGTTGATCGTTGATGCCGTCATACCCTGTATCAGGTCCTAATTGTTCCAGCATCTTCGTATTCGCATTTCTATAAGCGTGGAGATGTAATTGCATCGTCCAACCATGCAGCCGATATTGTTCAAACAAATGAAGTAACAAGGAAGAGCGGTAGATGGCTGCTTCTTCTACAGTGATCGGTTCTTGATTGAGTGCTTTTTCAAAAATGATTTGTGGGGACTCGCTGCTCTCTTGGTACTGCACATGATCCAGTGCATGATCCGATAAGCGGCAATTCATTTGATGGAAAAAGGCGATCCGATCGTTTAATGCGGCAAGCAGCGAGTCATAGCTGGTAATTGCTTGTCCTACAACAGTGCCTAAGCGATCGATATATTCTTTAAACCCATTCTGTTGAATATTCAACGCTTTATCTGGCCGAAATGTTGGCAATACACGAAAGCGATCTTCTTCAGCTGCCAATTTGCGATGCTCTGCCAAAGAGTCCGTCGGATCATCGGTGGTACAGATGACTTTTACATTGCTGTTTGCGATGATCTCTCTTCTGCGAAAGGCAGGTGATTGTAGCTTTTTATTGACTGTCTGCCAGATTTCTGGTGCATTTTCTTCATTGATCAATAAATCGACCCCAAAGAAACGTTTTAACTCCAAGTGGGTCCAGACGTAAAGGGGATTGCCGATGATTTTTGGAACCGTCTGGCACCAAGCGATAAATTTGTCATAATCCGCTGCATCGCCAGTGATCAACGATTCATCTACTCCGCATGCCCGCATCAGCCGCCATTTGTAGTGATCCCCGCCAAGCCAAGCCTCAGTAATGTTGCGGAAGGGTTGATTGTCGTAAATCTCTTTAGGATCCAAATGGCAATGATAGTCAATGATGGGGGCATTCTTGGCGTATTGATGATATAACGCTTTGGCAAAATCATTCGTTAATAAAAAATCGTCGTTTAAAAACATATGCTTCCTCTTTTCTTTTTATAATGTTACACCAGTCTTGAAGATGGCGATTTCTCGAACATTGTTCGCTTCATTACGGGTTTTGGTCCCGCTAGCGACTGCAATGATCGCTTGAATAAAATCAGAAAGGACTGCTTCCATTGGTTCATGCAGCAATCGACCCGCATTGAAATCCATCCAATGGGGTTTCTTCTCGAATAATTCTTGGTTGGTGGCAACTTTCATCGTAGGAACGAAGGCGCCAAAGGGGGTTCCCCGGCCTGTAGTAAACAAAACCAACTGGCAATCGGCCGATGCAAGGGCAGAAGCTGCCACTAAATCATTGCCTGGTCCTTCAAGAAGACTCAGACCGCTTTCTCTTATTTTATCTCCGTATTTCAACACATCGACCACAGCAGAAGTGCCGGATTTTTGGGTACAGCCCAAAGATTTATCTTCCAATGTTGTGATCCCGCCTGCTTTATTTCCGGGAGAAGGATTCTCGTAGACAGGCTCACCATAAGAAAGAAAATAATCTTTAAAGTCATTGATTAGATGAAGGATTTTTTCAAAAGTTGCTTGATCCTTGGCGCGAGCCATCAAGACTTGCTCGGCACCAAACATTTCCGGTACTTCTGTCAACACAGTGCTGCCTCCTTGAGAGACTAAGAAATCGGAAAACGCCCCTAATAACGGGTTGGCAGTAATCCCGGAAAATCCATCTGAACCACCGCATTTTAAGCCGACTTTTAATTCACTTAAAGGCACATCTTCCCGCCGGTCATGTTTGGCAGCTTGCAGCAATTCCAGAAGCAATGCTTCACCGGCTTCGATTTCATCTTGGCTTTCTTGCGCAACTAAGAATTTGACTCGATCCGTGTCATAATCGCCTAGCTTTTCTTTAAATTCAGCGACGGTATTATTTTCGCAGCCAAGACCAAAAACCAGCACACCGCCGGCATTTGGGTGTTGAACTGCATCGATCAAAATTTGCCGGGTATTTTGGTGATCCTGTCCTAATTGGGAACAACCGTAGGGATGTTTAAGAATCGTGATCGAATCAAAGGTCCCCAGATCCGGGTGGCTTTGTTTGAAGTTTTCAACAATGATTTCGGCGATACCATTGATACAACCCACTGTTGGCACGATATATAAATCATTCCGAATCCCGACTTTGCCGTTTTTGCGTCGGTAACCTTTAAAGGTCAACGAACGTTTCGGATAAACCACCGGATGCAAATCTGGTTCATACGTATAAGACAGTGTACCGGAAAGATTGGTTTTGACATTGTGGGTATGCAGCCATTGTCCGGCTTTTACATCTGATAAAAGATGACCAATAGGGTAACCATATTTGATGACGTGAGCCCCTTGATTCAAATCAATGAGTGCGATCTTATGTCCTTGGGGTATGTCTTCTTCAAAGAAATAGACTTGGTCTTCAAACACAAGTTGACTGTCTTTGGCAATGGGGTGGAGCGCCACTGCCACATTGTCTTTAGGATGCAGCTTCAGCAGATCGGTTTTAGTTTTTATTGTTGTCATCGTCATTCCGCCTTTTTTTGAGATTGCTGATTTTTTAGTGAACGAATGAGCTGACGCGGGCCTTGCTCTGAAAGGGTGGTGACCATTTCGGTGACTTCTTGTTGGTAACCGGATAAATCCATTCCCCATAACAGCTCTTGCGCCAAAATAAAGCTGACCTGTTCAGAAGCAGGCAACAAGCGGGCTTCTGCAAAACAAGTTAAAACGGCTGCATCATCTTGGCAGTCGGTGGTTAAATACAGCTTAATCAATCCGGCAAGTGATGCTAGGATTCTTGATGGCACCACTTGTTGCTGTTGGTGGCGAAGCAGAATCGGCAAAAGGCGTGCGTTGAATTTCGAGACACTATTTAATGCGATCGACTGCAACTGATGGTGCACATAAGGATTTTTAAAGCGTTCTTTGATTTGTTCTGCATACTGGTTCAATTCCTCTTGCGGCAGGTCCAGCATAGGAATCAATTCTTCACTGAATAACTGATCAATGAAAGGGCCAAAATCCGAGTCTAGCATCACTTCTTCAACGGTTTCCAGTCCGGCTAAACGAGCGAGGGGCACCATGGCTGTATGCGGTCCGTTCAACAGATGCACTTTTCGTTCACGGTAAGGCGTAAGATCATCTGTGAAAATCACATTCAATCCCGCGTCCGGTAGGGGAAGCTTCTGTGCGACAGTCTGGGAAGGATCTTCGATCACCCAGAGCATGAAAGGTTCAGCTGTGACCATTAACCGGTCTTCATACCCATGCAGCTGATTGAATTCAGCGGCTTTTGCTTTTGGATAGCCGGGAACGATCCGATCAACCAAACTGCAACAGAACACGTTTTCATTTTCCAGCCAGGTAGTAAAAGAATCCTCTAATTGCCAAAGGGTGCTATATTGCTGAACACAAGCTTTTAACTTTTCGCCGTTCCGATCGATCAATTCACAAGGAATAATGGTATAACCTGATTTTTTACTGCGGTAGCGCTGGTAAAGAAGTGCCGTTAGCTTTGCAGGAAAACTTTTAGGCGGCGCATCTGTCGGCTTGTCTTGCGGATCAAAAACGATTCCTGCTTCCGTCGTATTGGACACAATGATGTCCAATGCATCAATTTCAGCTAAAGCCAGATAATCTTGCCACTGCTCATAAGGATTCAACACACGGCTGATGGTGGTGATGACTTCTGAAGTCTGGACAGGTTGTCCTTCCACTAAGCCTTCTAAGATCACGGTATACAAATTGTCTTGTTCCGCCAACATCTTTGCTAGGCCTTGTTGGATGGGTTGGACCACCACGGCACTACCGTTGAATTTTCCTTGGGTGTTCATCTGTTGCAGTTGCCAGTCAAAAAAGCCGCGCATAAAGTTGCCTTCACCAAATTGGATGACTTTTTCTGCTGCATTGGTGGGTTTTTCAATTTCTGTTATCTTTTTCATTGTAACCTCCAAATGAGTGATTTATAATGAACGTCTGCTTTTTGCACACGTTAACATTTTCTGGTAATAGGCAAAAGCATTCTAGAAACGAATGCTAAAGCGACTGCCTAATGGTTAATTCTGTGTCTAAGAGATATTGTTTTTTTGATACCGTGCCGGCAAGGGAATCAAGAAGAAGCTGTGCACCTAGTTGACTCATTTCAAAGACCGGCTTGCTGATGGTGGTCAACGGTGGGTTTGTGTACTTGGAAAAGGGAATATTATCAAACCCGATGATGCCAATGTCAGCTGGAATCGCAAGTCCTTTTTCAAGACATGTATTGGTGGCACCAATGGCCATATCATCATTGGAACAAAAGATCACTTCTGGTGGATCAGCAAGTTCCAGCAATTGTTTGGCACAAGTTCGACCACTTTCGATGGAGTAGTCGCCAATCACCGCATACTCTTTTGGAAAAGCAATCTGATGATCTGCAAGGGCTTGCAAGAAGCCTTTCTTGCGTTCAATGCTGGAGCGGAATGTCGGTTTCCCTTCAATGATCGAAAACTTCTGATAGCCTAGCTGAATGGCATAATCGATGGCTTGGTAAACACCTTGGGCATCATTGCTTGTGACATTAAGCAATGAGGGTTTATCAATTTGCCGATTGAGTACAACCACAGGCAAATCGATCTGACTCAATCCCTCGATGAATGCATCATCCTGGTCACTCTGACTCATAACGATGATTCCGTCCATCCGGGGTAATTCTTCTGCCGGATGAGAGAGGGTGGTCATATCATGAACCGCTAACCGATATTCTGAGGGCAATGTCGTATTGATCCCTTTGATGACTTCCACTAAAAAGCGATCCGAGGTGCCGGCCGATAAATTAGAAAAGTAAAGGCCGATAATATAAGATTTTTGATTGACGAGACTTTTTGCATTGACATTTGGTGTATAATTTAAAGAACGCGCGATTTCGCCAATTTTCTGTTTGGTCGCTGGTTTGATCAGTGGACTATCGTTGAGCGCTCTGGAAACAGTGGTATGCGAAACGCCTGCGATTTTTGCAATATCTTTGATTGTGACCATATATCTCCCTCCACTTTCTCATTGATTTTAGCATATATCCTATTAAGAAGAATGTCAATATACCAATGATGCACACGTTAACTTTTTTTGTTTGTTCCGGTACTCACAAGTAAACTTTTGTGCTAGAATAGAAATGTCTTTTGAAAAGACTGTCTTCATAATTTTAGGAGGGATCAAATGAGAGGGTTAGGGAAACTGCGAAGACATTCAACTTTTTTTTATAACATCTTCATTCCAGTTTCATTGATTGGAAGCGTTTTAATACTGGGGTTCGGTAGTTTCATTTATCATCGTACATTTAATAGTATTCAAGATACATTGATCCAAAACCAGCAGAGTTTTGTTGACCAAGTAAGAGGAAATCTTGATCAAAAAATCCAAATGGTGGAGTATGCTTTTTCCACCTACAGCAATACGGCTGGTTTTGAAGAGGTGATGAATCAAAAGCTATCCATCAAGGACCACCGACAAGTTAAAGAGATCAATTCTCAGCTAGCATACATTAGTGTCATGGGGATCGACAATGCAGAGTATCAGTTGATCAATGTAGCCAATCATTGGAAAATACATAATGGTTCCTTAAAACAAATGACGGACGCAGAAGTAAGGGAAATGACACAAGTAGCTAACAATGATCATGCCATTCAATGGGTTCCGCAAAAAGATTATCTCTCGATGATCATTACGCTACCCATTTATCGTCCAGAAGTCTTAGCACTTGGTGTAGCGGAAATCGATTATCGAACCATCGATCAGTTGGTCACTGGACAAGAGGATCCTTTTTTTACGATTTTCAGTAAAGACGGAGAGTTGCTCTATGCCCATCAACCGGCAGTCGAGGAGTCGCTATGGGAAAAAATTCATGGGGACCAAAAAAAGCAAGGATTAGTGGTCAATGATTCTGGAGATACCTATATTTATGTTAAGTCGGATTATAATCAATGGGTCTATGTGACGCGTTTGTCCCACCAAACAGTGTTTTCTGCCATTCGAGGGCTTCGCTGGGGATTAGTGCTGATTTGCGGCACACTGTTGCTGCTCTTTATTTTATTTGCTTATCGCATGGCACGGATTGCGACTTATCCAATCAATCGGATAAATGACTTGGTCAAACCAAGAAAAACCAAAGAAAAGCTGGAGGTCAATCAACTGATTTCTGAAATCGATACGATCTTAGTCCAAAATCACGACTTGGCAAGAACCGTTGAGTACCAAAAACCTGAATTGGCCACGCTCTTTTTTCTCAATTTATTTCGCGGCTGTATTGCACCAGAAGAAGTGCCATCAAAGCTGGCGCAGTTTGAGTATACGCTTTCCAGTAAAGAAAGTTTTGCGGTGATGCTGATACAGATCGATGATCTTTGTGGCAGAGATGCCGCCACCACCGATTTATTTCTGTTGGCCATTGAAAATCTCGTCTCGGAAATTATTCCGGAAAATCATCGCTTTCGACCCATCGTTTCAAGTCAAGATACCCAAGGGACGATTTTAAGGTTGTCTAAAGGAATGAATCAAAAACTGATCACGAGCTACTGCAAGAAAATACAAAAAGCGGCAAGAGACTATTTACGAATCAAAATCAGTGTGGGAATCTCAAATAGCTATCCAACATTGAGTGACAGCAAGCTAGCAGTTGACAATGCCAAAGAAGCATTACACTATCGCATTCATTTAGGAGAGGAAGTAATCATTTTCTTTGATGATATTTCAGCCCAACTGGATGAAAGTGCCGTGGTGCAATACCCTAAAGAGACAGAACGCTTGCTGTTTGATGCCATGAGGGGCGGAGATACCACAGAGGTCCAAGGCGCGTTTCGACAGATCATCAGAGAAATTTTTCAAGAAAATCAAAATCCTATCACCATCGAAAATGCGTTGTTTCGACTAGTGAATAATGTGGTCCAGTTAGGTCAGTTGTTAGGTGCGGACTATACGGTATTACAAAAAAGTCGTAAAATCTATATGGAAGTCTTGAATCAAAATCACCCTGATAAAATAGAAAAACAAATCTATCATGAGTTGATAACGGCGATCGTGGATAATATTCAAACGAAAACAGACCGTGAAATGCGTACCTTATCAGATAAAATAGTTGTGCTGGTGCATCAGCAATACGATCAGGAAATCTCATTGGATCTCATTGCTGCTCAACTTCACTACAACGCGAATTATCTGAGTAACGTCTTCAAAAAGGAAATGGGAATCAATTTTGCCGACTATCTCCAAAACTATCGTTTGCAAGTGGCAAAAACTTGGTTGAAAGAATCCAATTATACGATCAAAGAAATTTCTGAACGCTTAAAGTATACGAATCCGCAAAACTTCATTCGCTTTTTCAAGAAAAAAGAACAAATGACACCGGGAGAGTATCGGAAAAATCACCGTATTTAGGCATTATTTCAAAAAAAAACTTCAATGCATTGTCTGAAGGGGAGTCAGCCATTTCAGACAGCTACATTGAAGGTTCTTTTTTTACGATCGATAGTTAGCCTTTGACAGAGCCGACCATAGCTCCTTTCACAAAATACTTTTGAACAAACGGATAAGCAATCAACATAGGCAGAGTTGCGATGGTGATTACGGCCATTTTGACGGACTGTGCAGGAGGCACGACATCCACGCTGGAAGCATCAGCATTCATTCCGCTGGAAACGATCACGATTTGGCGCAACAAGACTTGGATCGGCCATTTGGAGGAATCATTGATATAAAGAATTGCTGACTGAAAGGTATTCCAATAGGCAACGGCATAAAACAAGGATATCGTCGCAATGGAAGGCAAGGACAATGGTAAAATGATGCGGAAAAAGACACCCCAGTCAGAGCAACCATCCATTTTCGCCGATTCTTCTAAGCTATCAGGAATGCCTTGGAAGAAATTCCGCATGATGATCATATTATAGGCACTGACGACTCCGGGCAAAATCAAGGACCAGATCGAATCGATCAACCCTAAACTTTGTACCAAAATAAAGGTAGGGATCATGCCTCCGCTAAAAAGCATAGTGAAGACGACGATAAAATTAAAAATCCCTCTGCCGTGTAAATATTTTCGAGACAATGCATAGGCCATCAATGAAGTTACTACCATAGAAAGAAAGGTTCCTAATACGGTTACCAGGATCGAAACACCGATACTCTGAAAGATAGTCGGTGTAGACAAGATATACCGATAAGCATTTAGAGTAAACTCTCTAGGAATAATAATAAACGTTCTCGTGGCGATTTCTGAAGGTGTAGCAAATGAGCTACCTAAGATATTCAGAAAGGGCAGTAAACACATCAATGTAAAGAGCAAAAGAAAAGCGATAATAAACCCTTGAATGACTCCCTCGCTTCCGGATTGCCTTTTTTTCTTTAAAAGTTGTTGCATGAAACATCCCTCCGTTTTTTTTGTTTATGAATAGTTTGAATTTATCACGGAATCACTGCAACGTATATAATCATCTTCCCATGTTAAAAAAATCACAATCACGGTCTAACCATTGGTACATAAGCATTTTATACAATATCCTACAGAAAAATGCCCAAGAAATTTTGTATGCGTTTTCAAATAGTGGAAAATGATTATATACGTTATTTCTATTCCAAGATAACATGGATTCAGTAAAGAAATTGAAACGGAGGTTGTACGATTGGAAAACAATATGGAACAAAACTATTTTTCGCCACTGAGTGAAAAAGAACAGCGAATAAAATTAAAAAAGAAAAAATGGGCACAGATCAAAAAGAACCGAGCGCTTTATTTGATGTTGCTGCCAGGAATTGTCTATTTCCTCTTATTTAAGTATCTTCCGATGGGCGGACTTGTTATCGCCTTTCAAGATTATCAGCCCTTTATCGGGATTCTCGATAGTCCGTTTGTAGGATTGACACACTTTATTCGTTTATTTACGGAAGATACATTCATGATGTTAATGAAGAATACGCTGATCATGTTTTTATTGAATCTGACGATTTCTTTTCCCTTCCCAATCATTTTGGCATTAATGCTCAATGAGGTCCGTAGCCAGCGATTGAAAAAGGGCATTCAAACGATTATATATTTGCCGCACTTCATGTCATGGGTAATCGTGGTATCGATTTTCTATGTGCTGCTTACAACAGAAGGCGGTGTCATCAATAATTTGATCGAACAGTTCGGCGGCCAGCGAATTTCATTTCTGACCAGCAAAGCTTGGCTTCGTCCGATGTATATTTTCCAAGATCTGTGGAAAGGCGCAGGTTGGGGGACGATCGTTTATTTAGCGGCAATTACCAACGTCGATGAACAGTTGTATGAAGCAGCGGATATGGATGGCGCTGGGAAACTGCGTAAAATGTGGCATATCACACTCCCTTGTATTCGACCAACGATCGTGACATTGCTGATATTAAAAATTGGTTCGATCCTAGATATGGGATTTGAGCATATGTTCTTATTGATGAACTCAATGAATCGCGACGTTGCCCAAATTTTTGATACCTATGTATTTACAGCGGGGATTCAAAATGGCCAATTAAGTTATTCAACAGCAGTCGGATTATTCAAGGGCGTTGTTGGGTTGATCTTAGTTGTCTTTGCTAACCGTTTAGCAAAGAAAGTAGGAGAAGATGGGATTTATTAAGGAGGCGTTTCAATGACTATCGAAAAAATAAATCGCATCAATACAGTCATGATCGGTTTTTTGACGATTGCCTACTTACACGTATTATGGCTGTTATTCACCCTCTTTGGCTTGGTGATTTTTGGTGCAGGACCAGCAACCTATGCCATGATGAAATACTACGATCGTTGGTTGAGATTAAAAGAGCATCCCCCTATAACCAAAAGCTTCTTTCATTTTTTCAAAGAACGCTACCGCCAGTCGCTACTAGTGAGCTGGCTTTATGGGGGAGTGATGCTGATTTTGATCACCAATATTTTTTCACCGCTTCGCTGGTATTTCCAAGTGGCAAATGTACTCGTTTTGATCGTTAGTCAATTTATGTTTACCCATGTGTATACAGTGATGGCGGCTACAAAATTTGCCACGATTAAAGAAATCCTGCGAGGAAGTGCATTGCTAGGATTAGGGTACCTTCATTATTCCATCATTAGTTGGACTGTACTTATCGGCTGTTATATTCTAGCTTCCCTCTATTTACCCGCTAGTTTATTTTTCTTTGGAATTGGTTTTGCAGGTTTTGTTTTGGCGATCCCCGGTAAATTGATTTTACAAGAGATGACGCCTAAAAAGGAACCGGAGCCGATTCTGAAAGAAGCTTCAATTTAGAAAGGACGAATGAGCGTTGACAAAATTATCCGAAGTTGCATTGAACACATTATTTGAGCGATACCAGCTTTTACCAAATGAACGCGTTTATCATGGGAAGTGGTCCTATGATATTGGAGTGGTACTTCAAGGGGTCAAAGAAGCCTACCTTCAAACCAATGAGAAGAAGTATGTGAACTATCTGAAAGAAACCCTTGATTTCTACATTCAAGAAGATGGCACTATCAAAAATTATGACTTTGATGCAATGAATATCGATCATATCAATAATGGCAAACTGTTGTTTCTACTGTATCAAGAAACTGGTGAAGAAAAATACCGGCAAGCATTGGATCTTTTGTATTTGCAGCTAGAAAAGATGCCTCGTACTTCGGAAGGGGGTTTTTGGCACAAAAAGATCTATCCGCATCAGATGTGGCTGGATGGTCTTTATATGGGAGCACCATTTTTGGCAGAGTATTTGCTGACCTTTGCTGATGGCCAAGGACTGACGGAAGTGATCAAACAATTCAGACTTTGCTACCAGCATACGGTAGATGCGCAAAGCGGGTTGCTTTACCATGCTTGGGATGAGAAAAAAGTGCAATTTTGGTCCGATCCTCAAACCGGCTGTTCCGCAAATTTCTGGGGCCGCTCAATGGGTTGGTTTATGATGGCCCTCATCGATACCATCGCTTTGATTGAGTCTCCGGCGCTTACAGAAGAATTGCAGACCATGTTTCATCGTTGTTTGCAAGCATTAGCAAAAGTTCGGGACAAAGAAAAGAAAGTGTGGTACCAAGTGCTGGATAAAGGTCAGCAACACGGGAATTATCTGGAAGCCTCAGCATCTTCTATGATCTGTTATGCAGCTGCGAAAGCCCGCAACATTGGCGTTCTTGACGAGAGTTGGGATCTTTTTATCCAAGAGACGTATCAAGGGATCATTGATGAGTTTGTATTTATTACAGCAAATGGATGGCTAAATTTGACAAGAAACTGTCAAGTAGCCGGCCTTGGAGGAGCAGACAAGCGGGATGGCTCCTTTGTCTATTACATCAGCGAACCAATTATTACCAATGATTTTAAAGGCTACGGTGCTTTCTTGCAGGCAAGTCTTTTATTGGAACCCCTCAGTATGGAAGGAGATAAAAATGGAAAGACACATTGACGCGAAAGAATTTACAGCAGAAGGATCCATGACAGCGACGATTCAAGCACAGATCGACCAGCTGCATCAGGCAGGAGGCGGACGCTTGATTTTTGCTTCAGGTATCTATCCCACCGGCTCGCTAGTGCTGAAAAGTCATGTCGAGCTGCACTTACAACCGGGAGCGATTCTCCGCTTTTCAGATGATCCGAAAGAATATCCGGTGGTCGTTTCTCGCTGGGAGGGAGTGAAAAGGGAAGTCCATGCCTCTTGTATTTATGCGGAAGACGCCGAGAATATTGCCATCACTGGTTTTGGTACATTAGATGGCCAAGGGCAGAAATGGTGGCAGGTTTTCCGTGAACATCCAGAACAGTTGGCATATCCTCGTCCAAAGCTGATTAGTTTTGATTCCTGTCAGCAGATCACATTGCGGGATATTCGCTTGATCAATTCTCCTAGTTGGACAGTTAACCCCATCTTGTGCCAAGACGTAACCGTGGATAATGTCAAAATCAACAATCCCGCAGATTCACCAAATACCGATGGGATTGATCCGGAGTCCTGTAAAAATGTTCGTATCAGCAATTGTTTGATCGATGTGGGGGATGACTGTATTGCCATCAAATCAGGAACAGAAGAGACAAAAGACCGAGTTTCTTGCGAGAATATCACCATCACCAACTGTCAAATGCTGCATGGTCATGGTGGTGTGGTGCTAGGAAGTGAAATGAGCGGAGATATTCGTCATGTGACCATCACAAACTGTATTTTTCAAGATACCGATCGCGGTATTCGTTTGAAATCCCGCAGAGGAAGAGGCGGGATCATTGAAGATATTCGGGTCAATAACCTGATTATGGACAATGTGATTTGCCCCTTTACATTGAATCTGTATTATTTCTGTGGGCCAAAAGGCAAGGAAAAGTATGTCTGGGATAAAAATCCGTACCCAATTACAGAAGAAACGCCTCAATTTAGGCGCATTCACTTTGCCAATATCTCCGCCCGAAATGTCCATGCAGCTGCTGGATTTATCTATGGCTTATCCGAACAATTTATCTCTGATGTTTCCTTTCAAGATGTTTCGATCTCCATGGCAAAAAATCCCCTGCCCGGGAAACCAGCGATGATGACCGGAATGAATGAAATGAGCAAGCAAGGTTTCTATATTGGTTGCGCCAAAAACATTCAGTTTGATCGTTTGGAATTAGTAGATGTAGAAAATCCTTTCCATGTCGAAAACAGTCAAGGAATCACGGTAGACCGCTCGCTGGAAAATGGCCGCCCTCTCGTGGTTCAAGGAGATTTCACGTGAATCAGCAACAAAGATTGCAACATTTTCTGGGAACTTTCCCTCAACAGGAACCCGTTCTCTTAGAAAAGGAACTGATTTATACCGAAAGCTACTGTTTAGAAAAACTGTTGCTTGATCTCAATCAACAAGAACCTGTTCCTGCTTATTTTGCCTACCCCTATGGCAACCAGCCGGTGCCTTTTGTCCTGTTCAACCACTCCCACGGCGGTGATTTTACCAGTGGCAAAGAAGAATTGCGCAGCAGCAGCTCCTATTTGCAGCCGGAAAGTTTTCTGGAGGCATTGATCGAAGATGGCTATGCTGTTGGTGCAATCGATATGTGGGGCTTTGGAGAAAGGGAACAGGGGGAAAGTGCTCTTTTCAAGAAATTTAGTCTCTACGGCCAAACCCTTTGGGGACAACGAATCTACGACAACCAGCAATTTTTAAGTTATATCTTATCCAGAACAGAAGTCGATAGCCATCAAATCGCTACCATCGGAATGTCTATGGGTGGACTGATGAGCTGGTGGCTGGCTGCAGTCGATGAACGAATCGCTCTAGTGGTAGATCTTGCCGCACAAGTCGATTATCAGACATTGATCGATGAAAACCGTCTGGATAAACATGGGTATTATTATTACGTTCCCGGTGTGCTGACTGCTTTTTCCACCGCAGATATCCAAAAAATGATCGCCCCTCGCCCCCGTTTAAGCTTAGTTGGGCAGTCTGATCCGTTATGTCCCATTGCTGGTGTAGAAAAAATCAATCAAGAATTACAGGCATACTATAGTTCTTTAGGCCAACCGGAGCATTGGCAAGCAAAAATCTTCAAGGGAGCCCATGAGGAGACAAAGGAGATGAGACGGACATGGCGTGCGTTCCTAAACCGCCATTTAGACAGCATAGACTCACGGTAGGATCAAGTGAAGACTGTCAGTTTAAACAAATTCAGTCCGCAATTGATTTTGCCGATAAACTAGCGGGAAGCTGCGAGATTGTGATTGATGAAGGCATCTATGCGGAAACCATCAAAATCTATCGCAATCAGCTGTCATTGGTGGGTAAAGGTTCGGTGGAGATTGTGGCAAGCTGTGGGGCTTTTGAAAAGGACGAACAGGGAAAAGTGCGAGGAACCTTCCAAACGGCAACCCTCTTCATCAATGGAGAGGACATCTATATGGAAAATATTCGCGTGGCAAATCAGGCGGGCATGGGCAATCAAGTAGGACAAGCAGTTGCTGTCTACCTAGAGGGCACCAATCTATCCTTTGTCTCCTGTCTATTGGATGCCTATCAGGACACGCTCTGTTTAGGCCCTTTACCCGCAAAAAACAAAACTGGGCTCCCATTAGAAAGCCCTTGGGTCAAAAAAAGTTATCCGGTTCAAGAGAGTATGTTCTATCAATGTGACATTAGCGGTACGGTAGACTTTATTTTCGGTGGAGGCAGTGCTTGTTTCTACCAGTGTCGGATTCACTGTAAAAACAGTCCGCAAACCAATTATCTCACTGCTGCGTCAACTCCATTGAATCAGAAAGGATTGATCTTTAGCGATTGTGTGATCTCAGGAGATAAACCCTACTACTTAGGGCGTCCATGGCGGAAATATGCCAAAACATTGTTTACTGGTTGCCGCTTCGATGCCCAATTAGTTGATGCTGGTTGGCATGATTGGCAGTTGACCGATCGATCCACGGTCCACTACCGTGAAGAAAATTGTTATTATACAAAATTACCCGTGAGGGACTCGTGGCTAACTATTAAAGGAGCGAAGGATTATGAAGAGGAACATTGAGCTTTTATTCGGCTGGATCGGCGGGGCTTTAGCGGTTGTCTTTCTTGGCGGATATACGTTAATCATCAATCAAATCTCTCTAGCCGATTTCAAACAACTGTTTACCCCAGTCTTTCCTAGCATCATGACTGGTATGCCGCTAACAGAAGCACTGGAATTATTCAAATCTTTGGGTGCCTGGTTCGGTTTTACCCTTTTACTCGTGCTAGTCCTCATTGCTGCAGCCAGCCTCTTGCTTACTTACCGTAATTATCGTAAAAAAGCTGGTACATTATATTTGATTGCTGGAATTTGCTGTCTGATAGGAAGTCAATTGCTCGCATTCCCGATTGCCTTTTTCTTCTTGATTGCTGGAGGGCTGTGCTTCTTTCGCCGCCCATCAGAAAAAGCAGCTTTTCCTCAAACCTAGAAAGGAAGAAAAAAGTGACAACGATTATAAATCCGATTTTACCGGGATTTAACCCCGATCCTTGTATTTTAAGAGTGGAAAATACTTATTATATTGCTGTTTCTTCATTTGAATGGCTTCCAGGTATTCGTATCTACACTTCAAATGATTTAGTGAATTGGTTTCACGAAACAGATCTTCTGACAGACCAAGCAGATCTAAAAGGCAACCCCTCTAACTGTAGTATTTGGGCGCCTCAAATCAGTTATGATGCAGGAAAATTCTATTGCGTGTACACCAATGTCAAAAATACCACTCGACCTTTTAAGGATTGCCACAACTATCTGATCACGGCAGATAGTATCCACGGACCGTGGAGTGAGCCGCTGTATCTTAATTCCAGTGGATTTGATCCCTCCTTATTCCATGATCGCAACGGCAGAAAATGGCTGCTGAATGAAATTTGGGACTATCGGTATGAGACACCAAATAAATCTGCAGGGATTGTGCTGCAAGAACTGGATTTAAAAGAAGAAAAGTTGACAGGTCCGATCTACAAAATCTTTTCTGGCACCCAGTTAGCCAAAACCGAAGCGCCTCATTTATACCATCGCAATGGCTATTATTATTTACTAACGGCAGAAGGCGGTACTGGGAAAGATCATGCGGTTACAGTTTGTCGCAGCAAAGAGATCACTGGACCCTATGAGACAGATCCTAATTATCCAATGATGACTGCCAAAGAAAGTCCGGATACACCATTCAAATGTACTGGGCACGGAAGCCTTGTGGAGACGCCAGCTGGACAATGGTTTATGAGTTATCTAATGACGCGGCCTATTGAGGGCGCAGCAATTTTAGGAAGAGAAACAGCTCTCCAAGAAGTTT
This sequence comes from Enterococcus sp., assembly GCF_022711995.1. Taxonomy (GTDB): domain Bacteria; phylum Bacillota; class Bacilli; order Lactobacillales; family Enterococcaceae; genus Enterococcus_D. The sequence continues at coordinate 28,839 of NZ_JALAHI010000083.1, read as the reverse complement.
ATTGGACAGAGGATAATTGGCTTGCATTGGCCAATGGGAAAAAAATTCCCGATCAGGCCATTCAAATCAAAGCGGCTACTGTTCAAGCCAAGGAGACCGATTTTTATGATCCGTTTACGGATTCATTAAAGAAAGAGTGGAATGGTCGCAGAATTTTACCAGAAGCCTCATGGTGCGATCTATCTTCCCGGCCAGGTTTTTTGCGGATGCTATCTGGAGAATCGCTGCAATCCACTTTCCAAAAACATTTACTTGCCATCCGTCAAAAAGACTTTCAGTTTTCGGCGCAAACAGAGTTGCGTTTTGAACCAAAAACATTCAACCAAATGGCAGGGATGTGCTTATATTTAAATGAAGAAAACTATTTGTATCAATGTGTCACGTATGATGAAACATTAGGGATTGTTCTGCGGATGATGCGCTGTACCAAAGGAGAATTTTGTTTGTTAGAAGAGCAAGTAGCGATCGAAAATCAAGCAATTTCTTTGAAAGTGGTCGTGGATCATGAAAGCGCGCAGTTTTATTATAAACAAGGGAGTGATTGGCAAAAATTTGGTCAAAGGCAACATATACTGTTTTTAGCTGGCGGATTTACGGGAAACTTTGTTGGTATCACTGTACAAGACTTAGGTGTTTTTAAAGGCACCTTTGCGGATTTCCGCTATTTTCAGTATCAACCCAAGAAAATTGGAAACGCTTGATCGTGAAATAGGGATCCCTCAAGCTAGCTACTAGATCCATGAGGAAGACCTAGCATCCATTCGGAGAGGGGACTAGGTTTGCGGAGCGCATCACAATCAATGCGATCCGACAATTAAAAATGAGAAGAGGACGAACAAATGAAAAAAAGTAAAATTGCAAGTCTATTTATCTGTGCCGGGATTTTATTGTCAGCATGTGGAAACAAAGAGAACGAAGGCAGTACCAGTGGGAAAGAAAGTGATGAAAGAACAAGTATCTCTTGGATGACGATGCTTCATACGGCAGCACCGCCTTCAGGAGAGGTCATTGAAAAATTGGAAGATTTTACCGGAATGGATATCGACTTTACCTGGATTCCCGATGCATCCAAAACAGAGCGCTTGAATGCAGCGTTAGCTTCCCAATCATTAGCAGATATCGTTAGTCTTACAGAAATCACGAATACGACAGTCCGTAGTTCATTAGCTTCGGGAATGTTTTGGGATGTTGAACCCTATTTAAAAGATTTCCCTAATTTAGCGGCAATCTCAGAAGAGCGATTAGAATCTTCACGAATCGACGGACACATTTATGGTGTTCCTTATCAAAAACCGATTGCCCGCTATGGGGTTCTAGTACGTAAAGATTGGTTAGATAACCTTGGCTTGGAAGTGCCTTCTACATTAGAAGAGTTGGAAAAAGTGGCGCAAGCCTTTACGGAAGATGATCCAGATGGAAATGGTGTCAAAGATACGGTTGGTTTTGTGGAACGGGAAGAATCCTTTAATGTTGGCTTCCGATCATTATCCGGTTACTTTGGTGCCGATAATCTATTCTCGGTCACTGCTGAAAATGAAGTGATTCCATCCTTTATGCAACCTGAGTACAAAGAAGCGATGGAATGGTTCCGCAATATATACGCAAATGGTTGGATGAATTCAGATTTTGCCGTTATGGCAAAGAATGATCAACGTAATTATATTGTGCAAGGAAAAGGCGGTATTGTGATCAGTGGTTTGCAAGAAGTCCGCAATTATGTGGATGATGCAGTTGGGACAGACGAAGAGCATATGGAATGGGCATTGATCAATGATATCACCTATGGCGATGTCGAACGACGAATCTTATCGGATACTAATGGCGGAATGGGTGGTTGGCTAGCTATTCCAAAAGAAAATGTCAAAACGGAAGATGATTTAAAAGTTGTATTGAAATTTATCAATGATTTAATGGATGAAGAAGCCTTTACGTTGATGACTCAGGGGATTGAAGGGGTTCACTATGAAGTAGATGACGATGGCGTATACGTCCGTTTAGACGACACAAAATGGCAGCAAGAAGTGCAGCCTTATGCATCTTCACGACCATCTGAGTTAGTGACAGTTTTCCCATCAAGCAATCCGTATGTCAATTTAGCGAACGAAAAGATTTCTGAAAATGAAGCGTATGCGGTGATCAATCCGGCGCAATCTCTTACTTCAGAAACCTATGATAAATCATGGTCAAGTTTATTGGAAGGGGTATCTGATGCATACTACCAATACATGACTGGTGAAATCGAGATGGATGGGTTTGATGCAGCAGTGGAAACTTTCCGTAAAAATGGCGGCGACAAAATCATCGAAGAGTTTACTGCCGATTATCAATCAAAAAATTAAGTAAGCGTCTTTAACAGGTGCTGATGCTTTTTCCCAAAAGCTAAAAGACTTTAAAAAAACTATTTGCTGGTTAATAATCCGGCAAATAGTTTTTTTGTGGAGTTGGTAAACTGAGATCATTTCATTTGCGATCAAGGAGAGGAGGCTAAAGCGTTTCGATAATTGTTGACTAAACTAAGCGACAAAAAGATCAACTAGAAGCTATGGGAATAATGAGGGTAGCTAATACTTTTTAAATAGTGATCCTGCTTAGTGTTTTCGGGAAATCAGAAAGGAAAATGCCAGCTTCTACAAGGAAGAGACGAAAAAGCCAAATAGAAACTATCGGAGGAGAAGGATGGCAGCCACTTTCCACTAAGCACTGGGAATAATTGTTGTAATCAAATACTATAGATCAGGAGTTATCGTTTGTTGTGTTTGCCAGAAAAGCATATTTCTTTACTTACTTTAAGTTAGTGTTATTATAAAAGTAACAAGTCATCCTGTTAAGATGAGAAAAGGGGCAAAAACAATGAACGTAATCATTCCAGAATTTCAACTACATGAAAAAACTAAAATCGGAAAAGTTGTCTTGAAAGTAGCCAACTTAGAAAAAATGACCGCATTTTATACGCAAGTGATTGGCTTATCATTGATCGAAAAAAATCAACAGACAGCGAAATTGGGTACTTCCCAGCAAACATTGCTTGAATTGATCAAAATTGAAAATCCGTTACCTCTGACCAGACGAACCGGATTGTTTCATGTCGCATTTCTTTTACCAACCCGTAAAGATTTAGGCAATTCATTGATCCACTATTTACAGAGCAATGCGCCAATCGATGGTGCCAGTGATCACGGCTACAGCGAAGCATTGTATCTAACCGATCCCGAAGGAAACGGCATTGAAGTCTATCGAGACAAACCAAAATCTGAATGGGATATTCGAGAAGATGGTGAAATCGTAGGAATCACCGAAGAAATGGATGCAGAAGGGGTCGTTGCAGCCGCAGACCGCCAGCAGACCAATTTTCCTCAAGAGACCATTGTCGGCCATGTCCATTTAAAAGTGGCTGATTTGGATCAAACAGAAACGTTTTATACCCAAACGTTGGGATTAAGCTTAAAGAGCAACTTTGGAAATCAAGCCAAGTTTTTTGCAGCAGGAGAATATCATCACCATATTGGCTCCAATACTTGGATGGGAAGAGGGGTCTCTTCGATGCAGGCCAATGATCTAGGATTGGCTTATTATACTTTTGTTGTTCCAACCAAAGAAGCTTTCGATGACTTAATCAGCCATTTAGAGCATGAAGCGGTGGCGTTTACCCTTGAAACAAGTTCTCGTTTGGCTTTGATTGATCCTAACGGCATTCAATTGAAAATTACTTATCCAAGTTAATTGATTTTTTTCTAAAACTTTTTTGCGCTTTCAGTCCCAAGACGGATGGTCAATCTTGATCTTTATGAGATACTTGGAACATCAAAAAAGGAGCGCAAGAAAATGAAATGGTGGCATGCAATGAATACGATTTGGGTTTCGTTGATTATAACCTGTTTGATGGTCCTATTTGTTCAAGATACATTAATGTCTGACTATGGAATTGATCCAATGGCCAAGTTGGCTTATCTGGCATTGATCGGCATTCTGGCAATTGGCTTGTACGGTGTTCAATCAATCTGGAAACGCCAATTATTAAAAGTAGCAATGACAAAAAAATAAGTGAAGGGCCCTGTAAGGGGTCCTTTTTTTGTTGGGGCAGATTTTTGAGGAGTGAGAGATTTGGAAGTATCTCAGCTAGGTTTTATCAGAACCAAACCATGGACCGCTATTGAAAATATAGTTGATAGGTGGCGTATTGTGGAGACTTGTATTTTTCCTTTCATTCAGTAACTATATCGTTTACAATGATTTAAATAGCAATTAACTACTTTCAAGGTTTAAAAATAACGAGTAAGCGATATTTAAAAAGTAAATGGGAGGTTGAAACGAGTTGATTGAAATAAAAAATCTTGATATCCAAACCAATACCCTTTTGATTGAATGTATGAATGCAACCTTTGATAAAAAGCAGATACATGGCATCTCTGCGCCGAACGGTAGTGGCAAGTCTACCCTATTCCGAACAATCAGTGGGTTAAGACGAGAAAGAAAAGGATCTATAAAAATTACCGGTGAGTTACCAGAGAAAGAACGAAAAAAGCAGATTTTTTACTTTGAAACATCTAATTGGTTTCATTCCTCCTTATCGGGCATGGATTATTTACGCCTGTATAGTAGTCAGTGGGAATCCGACAAGAGATTGATAAATGAGGCGATTCATCTCTGGGGAATGCAGAAATATATAAATGAATGTATTAAAAACTATTCACTTGGAATGAAACAAAAATTACTCTTGTCTTTATATTATGTTTCAGATGCGAGCTACTGGATAATGGATGAACCGACAATAGCTCTTGATAAAGCAAGTGTTACGATTCTGGGGAATCATTTAATGGAACAGAAAAATAAGGGGAAGTGTATCCTCTTTTCGGCACATGAAAGTGAGGATTTTTATCAAATTTGTGATCATCGCTACACGATTGATTATGGAGTATTCAAGGTGAGAAGGGAGAATAGCGATGATTTATAGCAAGTATATGTTAAAAATCGGATTGAAGAATAAACTTAATTTCATCCCATTACTATTGCCAATGATAATTATGCTCTTTTTAATGATGATGAATACTCAGGCAATGAAAAATGCTAGCTTTGTAGCGAATTTAAACCAAGATATTCAGATAATGCATACTGCAGTTGGAAATCAAACGGATATTCTAGCGACGGATTCGTCACTATCCAAAGAAGATGAACAAGTGATAACAGAATCCAATAGTATTTTGGCTAACAATATCCGATTGAATGAACAAGCGATCAGTTTTGCGGAAGCCGGGAAATGGACAGAGGCGTTAACGATTCAATTGAATTTAATGGAACAAAACGAACTGCGCCATGTAGAAGCCAATATTCCGGCTTCAGAAGATTTTAAGAAATACCTTTATATGAACTATGCTTCCTATAAAGAACTTTCACGACTAAACGCCGAACCTCAGCAGGATGGACTGGAAATGAAGGGTGCCAACTATGTCTATCGAATGATGGATTCAATCTTTCCAGTTGTTTTTATGATATGTTTGGTGGCATTGATTAGCAATATGGTCAATGCGTCGATAATCGAAGGAATCGACATAGAGAAATTATTCCCTGAAAGTCCGATCAAATTTCAACTGAGAAAAATCATGGTTTTAACACTGTTTGGTCTCTTCTTCTACGTTCTTTTTTTGGCAGGGACATTCGCATTGTCTTCTGCACTTAACGGTGTTGGAACCTTTCAGTATCCGATTAATATTTACGATGGTGTCTTTGACCAGACGAAACCATTAATCAATGTAGTGCTAAAAGCTGGTATCTTACAGTGCCTTTCTTTGTTCTTTGTGATTAGTTGTGTCTATTTTGTATCGCTACTGGCTAAAAATGGTCTTATCACATTATTTGTTTCGACCGTGGTTCTATTAGGGGCTGTTCTTTTAACGGGTCAAATTGCTCCTATGGCGAAGTATCTGCATTTTCTACCAACCACCTACGTGAACGCCATTCGTGTTGTGAACAACCAATTAGCTTTTGAGAATAATAACCCCTCAATTACCTTCAGCAATGGAGTGTGGGTATTATTGCTCGCTAGTCTATTGGTTATCTTTATGATCTTAGCCATTAAGGTGCAGTCACGCAGACAAGAAATGCTTATGAATTAGCAGGCTAAAAAAATCCTAGTCTTAGGAAAAGCGACAGATTACACAAAAAAGATTTTTCCAAGGGGAACTAATCCGCTATTGAGTGACAAATCAAAGAGCGATTTAGTTCTCTAGGCGCGAGTAAACGAGTTACTCGGGAGCATGGCTCCAAGTAAGAATCGCTTCGTTTATCAAGAAAGGCGTTCTAAGAAGGGATCGAAAAAAAGCAAGAGAAGTAACAGGTTACTAGCGGGATGTTAGGGAAATTATCCTTTCTTGTTTTTTTCTTTATCCTTCAGATGATCATAGAGTAGTCTAAAGCATTCATAGATTGCGGTGATGACTGCAACACAAAAGAGCAGTGTCATATATCTGATAAGAAAAACTTGATTGCACCATAATCCGTAGACCATCGGAGCGACCACGATCAAGCAAAGATACAATTCGATTTTGCGCCGTCTTCTTAGTTGTAACCACTGTTCATCAGACATTTATTGAGCTCCTTTAACGAAAGTAAGCTGGATTTGCTTGCCCTTTTTATTCTCTTGGCAGTAGAGAAGAGTCACCCATGGAAATTATTCAGGAGTTTCAAACAACAAAGTCGCAGCAATGAAGCGTCATTTCATCTATTTTCAGATTATTCTAAAAATAACAAATGCAACTTCCTCCTTTAGAAAAAAACGAAAAAAGCAAACTACCGAAGTAATTTGCTCATTTTGATGCAGACGATGGGATTTGAACCCACACGAGCTAAGCTCACACGCCCCTCAAGCGTGCGTGTCTGCCGTTCCACCACATCTGCCTATACGTAGAGATAGCCAACTGATTCAGCTACGTCTAAAAAGTATGTTACCGATTATCGTCACGTTTGTCAATGCTAATTTTTGGATTTGTAAAAGGATGTTTGGCAGCCTTTTTACTTGAAACAAATATCAAAAGTTAGCAAATCTGCTATAATGAGAAAATAACTTTAGGGCTTTTAAGGAGATTAAAAAATGAACTATTTCAAAAATCTGCTGGCTAAATCCTTGCGACAGCGTAGTTTTGTCGTCACACTGATTGCTGCATTTTTTATCGGTGTCGGCAGTGCTGTTTATCTTAAAGTGATGGAGCCGATCAATGTTCAGGCAGAAATCACGATGCAAAAAGCACAAGCACTGCGCCTTGTGGATAGCTATCAGAATTATCCTAATGAATCAGCTGAGAAGAAGGCTACTTACCAGTTGCTTTTAGAAAACAGCACACTGGCTAGTCGTCAAGTTTCAAATTTGATTATGGAAGAATTCCCTCGGTTTAATCGAACCAGTGAAGAGCTTGCAGCGGTTCAGTTGAAATTGTGGAACACCAGGTTTCCTGACAAAGCTAGTTTGCAACCTATTTGGCAATTGCAGCAAAATCAAGTGGTATCCTCACAGCTGGTAGAAGAAGAGAAGTCACCAGTCTTGACGGCGGATAATACGCAAACGGCAGTTGCTTTAGTGATCCAGCTAATGTTGGGGTTCGGCTTTTTGTTGATGGCCTTTTTTGCAAGTGACAATTTGTTGGAAGAAAAGCGCCATTTCACATTAATCCACGCTTATCCACAAATTTTTCCGATTCGGATGATCAGTAAAGTAGGGGTGAAGGTGATTGGTCATTTAGCTGCGATCGGTGTACTGATAGTGGGCATTTTTTTGACAATGGCAGTGATTGGCCAATTAGGTGACTGGAGTTATCCGACGGCAGTCTATTATCGGCAAACGTGGCATGCATGGCCGTTTTGGCTGTATTTCCTTTTAGCAATGGTGCTTTTGACCGCATTGCTTTTTGTGACCGAATTGTTGGGGTTTGTGGTCAATGTTTTGATTCCGAATCGTTATGTTTCTTTCTTTATTCTGTGTCTTTGCTATGGGATCGGAACATTGTCCAGTCTGCCATTCAGCAAGTATTCACCTTTTGCTGTTTTTGATTTACAAAAGATCATCACAGGAGAATTTGCGGTGACTTCCCAGGGGACCCTCGGATTAGGAGGGGCATTACTCTTATTCCTGTTATGGGGTATGGGAGCAATCCTTTTTCTAATCTTTGCGGACAAGAAAAATTGGCTGCAGAAAGGAGTATTTCAATGAAGAATTATTTTCTCTTTGAGCTGCAGCAATTGATCAAAAGCAAGAAAACCATCGGTCTCTGGTGTTTGCTGGTGATCTTAGCAGGGGTCTATAGCTTTCACGATCGTCAATACCGTCCAATTGAGCGAATCGATAAGAATGAGATGGAACAACGTTACTTGACGAGACAATCCTTTTTAGAAGAACAAGCAGAAAATCCATCGGATCATTGGTCCGCCACGATGGCAGTTGGAATGTTTGAACCTTGGAATCAAGCAGAAGGTCAACGATTGGCTGCACTGGATGCTAAGGATTGGCAAAAATATGCTGAGGCAACTAGTCAGTGGTACCAATTGAGTCTGGCCTACACCGATAATGAAATAATCTTTTTTACACCTGATTATTATACTTATCAGAATTATTATGCGGCTTATGACGGGAAATATGGCTACGCCTCCACCGCAAAATGGATGGAAAGTGCCAGCAAATTACCAAATAAAAAGCTTTCTAAGAATGTGTTGGAACAAAAAACAGGGATCCAGTCTGTTCAACGGGCTTTTGTGAGCTTTCTGCCGTTCGTGTTTCTCGGGGTGACACTTTTTTTGGCAATCGATAGTCTGACCAAGGATCGCCGGCACAAAAGTCTCTTTTTATCGTTACCAGTTACCGTTGATGATGTTCTCTGGGCAAAAACTGCCGCGTTGTTTCTGGTATCGACGTTAATGATGAGTAGCACGCTGGTTTTGATCTGGTTTGGTGTCGGCTGTCAATTTGGGTTTGGTTCATTGGATCTGCCAGTGAGTATTTTATCCTCTGCTTTTGATGCCCGTTACCCCATTGATGCCATCGATGCTTTTTATACCCAGCCAATAGGTAGTTTCTTATTGCAATGTCTGGGCGTAGGGTTGTTTCTGCAATTGATCTACATTCGCGGCATCCTGTTATTGAGTACACTTTGGCGATCTGAACTAGCCAATCTTTTGATTGCTGGGTTTGGCGTGATTAGTCCCTTGATTTTTCAACGACGCTGGTTTAGTGCATTTTTGGATAAATCCGCAAATGTTTATCTCTACCAGAATTACGGTCAGATTCTTTCGGGGTACAGTCGTTTTTATTTTGGGTCTGCTAAGTTTGAGCTTTCTAAAGGGCTGCTGCTTTTTGGTATCGTTTGGCTTTTGATTGAGATCGGACTCTTTGTTCGTGTGCAGACCAAGCAATTTAAGCTTGTTTAGGAGGGTTGGAAATGTTAGAAATGAAACAGGTGACAGTGACATTTAAGAAGAAAATTTTAGATGATTTATCATTGACTCTCCGTCCTGGGGAAATCGTTGGTTTAGTTGCCCCCAATGGTACTGGTAAATCAACATTGCTCAATGTGCTGATGAATTTTGTTCAGCCTACTAGTGGCGAGATTTTTCTGGATCAAACGCTGCTTTATACCTCAAAAAAATCAGAGATGGCTGCCCATCAAAAAATTTCCTTTTTCCCTGATCAAAATGATTTGTATAATGATCTCAGCGGATTGGAACATTTAAAGCTTTATCAACGAATGTGGCAATCGGAGGAAGCGTTGATTGATCAGACCATCAATCAATTGCGAATGACCGACTATATCAAGCGACCGGTGGGGACCTATTCGTTGGGGATGCGGCAGCGATTGTGTTTTGCGATGCAGATCGTGACGGACACTCCTTATATGTTGATGGATGAAGTGATGAATGGTCTGGATCCAACCAATGTTGAGTTGATTTCAAAGGTCTTAAAAGGATTGCGAGGACAGGAGAAAGCAATCTTGATTGCTTCGCATATTTTGACTAATTTGGATAGTTATGCAGATCGCGTCCTATTTTTGAAAGAAGGGAAAATCATCCACGAGTATCTGGGAAGAAAATCGTTAGCAGCGGAGCCGCTCTATTTAAAAGTTCGGAATTCGGAATTTTTGGTTTCTTTTCCAGAGTTAACGACATTGACCATTGATCTTCAAGAACAGCTCTATCTTATTGAACTCACTGATCCTAAACTGCCGCAACGCTTTATGGAAGCCGGTTTTACGGAATTTTCCATTGGCCATTTAGCCTTAGCGGAGCGTTATTTGCAATATTTTCCAGAGAAGGGATAAAACAAAGAAGAATGAACGCAGAAGGTAAAATCGCGTTCGTTCTTTTTCTTTTAGTGGAGACTTTTTTTAAAAGTCGTAAAGTTCTGTCAATTTGACCAGTTTTTTTTCTAACTTTTTGCTATAATAAATGCAATCTTTTAAAAAAAGAATATCATTAGAACCAAGGTAATTTGCATTGATTCTACTGTCAAAGGAGAATTCGAATGAGAAAATTTGAAAAGTCATCAAAGCTAGAAGGCGTAAGTTATGATGTCCGAGGACCAGTTCTAGAAGAAGCAGAACGGATGCAAGAAGAAGGCATTAGCATCTTGAAGCTTAATACCGGGAATCCGGCTCCATTTGGTTTTGAAGCCCCAAATGAGATTGTCCGGGACTTGATCATGAATGTGCGGGAGTCTGAGGGTTACTCTGATTCTAAAGGGATCTTTTCCGCCCGCAAAGCCATTGAGCAATATTATCAACTACAAAAATTTCCGAACGTGACCATCAATGATATTTATACAGGAAATGGCGTGTCGGAATTGATTACGATGTGTATGCAAGGATTGTGCAATAACGGCGACGAAGTGTTAGTACCAATGCCGGATTACCCTCTATGGACCGCATCCATCTCCTTAGCCGGTGGAAAGCCAGTCCATTACATTTGCGATGAGCAATCCGACTGGAATCCAGACATTGAAGATATTCGTTCAAAAATCACTAGTAAAACGAAAGCCATCGTGATTATCAATCCCAATAATCCTACAGGGGCTGTTTATCCCAAAGAAGTATTGCAACAAATCGTTGATGTGGCTCGCGAGCATGATTTGATCATCTTTTCTGATGAAATCTATGATCGCTTAGTAATGGATGACTATGTTCATGTGCCAATCGCTACATTAGCTCCGGACCGTTTCGTTGTGACCCTAGGTGGATTGTCTAAATCACATCGTGTAGCCGGATTCCGTGTTGGCTGGATGGTTCTCAGCGGGGATAAGAGAAACGTTAAAGATTATATTGAGGGCTTAAATATGCTTTCCTCGATGCGCCTTTGTTCCAACGTTCTTTCTCAGCAAATTATTCAAACGGCATTAGGGGGGTATCAAAGTTCTGATGAACTCTTGCTTCCGGGAGGAAGGATCTATGAGCAACGAGAATATATCTATCAAGCGTTGAATGATATTCCAGGATTGTCAGCTGTGAAACCTAAAGCGGCATTTTATATTTTTCCTAAAATTGATGCCAAGCGTTTCAATATTACCAATGATGAACAATTTGTCTTGGATTTCTTGCATAAGCACCACGTGTTATTAGTGCACGGAGGCGGATTTAATTGGCAAGAACCAGATCATTTCCGGATCGTTTACTTGCCGAATATGGACGACTTGAAAGCAACAACAGAGAAGATGCGAGAATTTTTAGCGACCTATCAACAAAAGTAGAAATAAGTCATAACAAAAACAAGTGAGACGATGCAGCGCAAAAAACACCGGTTCGCTCTTTTCCCGAAACCTTGCAAATAGGTTTTTGGAGGAGCAGGAACCGATGTTTTTTTGATTGATCGAGTCTCTCTGAGTCAATGTACTTTGTGGCATATGCTTTACTCAGCAGTCTGCTGACATTGTTTTTTACTGATGATCATTCGATCATTGAATTTTTCCAGCATTTCTTCGCTGGGGTCTGTCACTTGCACAAGAACGGAATTTTCATATTCCCGTTCGATCTTGCCGGCATAAACTTTGCCTTCCCAAGTGAAGGTGACGGTGCTGTTGATCGTCATAGAATCACCTCGTTTTAAAATGTTAAAAAATACCAACATATTGTTGGAATTGCTTTCCTTTTTGCTATTATGTGCTAAAATAAAGAAAATTAAAAATGCGAATTCGCATTTTTTAAGTCGGGAAAGTTGGAGGGAACTCATGGCAAATTCACAAGAATCCTTTGGACAAATCATTCGTACGTTTCGTAAAAAGCGTAAGATGACACAAAAGATGCTGGCAGAAGATATTTGTTCGCAAAGTGTACTGAGTCGGATCGAAAACAATGAAGAGTTGCCAAATGTATTAGTCATGCACCAAATCTGCCAGCGGCTAGGTGTTACATTGGATCAAGTAATGATGCTCCATTCAGAGGAGATCAATCGTACCAACCAAGTATTCGCACAAATGGAAAACCATTTTGTTCATAAAGAATACCAAGAGTTATTGACCAAGCTGCAAGATAAATCAATTATGGACTATCTCTATCTAGATGCAGATATGCAAATGTATTACTATTATCTTGGCAGTTGCGAATACTTTTTATTTCAAGATTATGAAACTGCTTTGGAAGACCTTAAAAAAGGATTGTCCTATTCGTATCAGCAAGATAAAACCAATATTTCTGTCATGGAGATTCGCCTGCTAAGCTGTATGGGTCGCGTCTATAGCGATATGCAGCAACTGGAAGAAGCGCGGTTTTATTTGGAAAAAAGTTACCATGGGCTGCATATTTTGCCAGCAGAACGAATGATCACGACCCTCGCGAAGGTGTTCTATAATTATGCTATTTTTTTGGCAAAACAGAAGGAATTTACTGCCGCATTGCAAATTATCGAAGAGGGCATTGATCTTGCAAGGGAAAAAAACAGTTTCTATTTTTTAGAAGAATTATTTGAGTTGAAAGGGCATGTTTTCGAGTCATTGGACAACCAGCAAGCAGCCGATGAAAGTTTCGCACTCTACCAAGCAGTGGTCAATATTCGGAAATCTTCTAGAAATGGTGTAGACCTTTCTTGACTTCTTACCCAAATAAGAGTAATTTTAAGGAAGAAAAGAAATAAGGAGCGATCAAGATGAAAACATACATTTATGCGGACAAATTCTTTTTGAAGTCAGCTGTGCATGGGGCAGGTTACTTAGAAATCATTGATGGCAAATTTGGCGACATTGTCAATGAAGTGCCTGAAAATGCGGAAATAAAGGATTACTCTGGCCAATGGATAGCACCAGGACTGGTTGATACCCATATCCATGGTTTCATGAACCACGATGTCATGGACAATGATGCAGAAGGAATCAAAGCGATGTCAGAAGGATTATTGTCTTGTGGTGTAACTTCTTTCTTGCCCACGACATTAACTTCCAGCAAAGAACGTCTAAGAGATGTAGCCGAAACCGTCGGACAAGTCAAAGATTCTGTAACTGGTGCGAAAATCCAAGGAATCTATTTTGAAGGACCTTTCTTTACGGAAGAACACAAAGGAGCCCAAAACCCTATCTACTTTGGTGATCCAGACATTGATACCTTCCATGAATGGCAAGAAGCTTCTGGGGGCATCATCAAGAAAATTGCCTTAGCACCAGAGCGACAAGGGGTTGCTGATTTTGTTTCCCAAGTAACAGAAGAAGGTGTCGTGGTTGCACTAGGTCATAGCAATGGGACTTTACAGGAAGCTGAAGCTGCTGTTGAAGCAGGGGCGAGTGTGTTTGTTCATGCCTATAACGGCATGAGAGGATTGAATCACCGTGAACCGGGGATGGTCGGGGCTTTACTTTCCTTAAAAGAAGTCTTTTCCGAATTGATTTGCGATGGTCATCATGTGCATCCGCAAGCAGCGGAAATCCTAATGGACAAAGCCGGCCATGACCATGTTGCTTTGATCACTGACTGTATGATGGCTGGCGGTATGCCGGATGGTGATTATATTCTTGGCGAGTTTCCTGTCGTTGTAAAAGATGGCACAGCCCGTCTAAAAGAAGGCAATTTAGCTGGAAGTATTTTAAAATTAAAAGAAGCAATCAAAAATGTCGTTGAATGGGAGATCGCAACCCCACAAGAAGCCATCATGATGGCGAGTCTTGTGCCAGCAATCAGCTGTAAAATCGATGACAAATGCGGCATGATCAAAAAAGGTCGGGCAGCTGATTTCATCGTTTTAGACCCTGAAATGAATTTACAGGCGACCTATTTAGATGGTGTTTGCCGATACGAAGCTTAACGAAAAAACACAGATCACCTTTCGGCGGTCTGTGTTTTTTTGCAAAAACGTTTAAAAGTCTTGCCTTGGTCAAAGACGTGGCATCCGCTTAAACGAACTCTTTTTTAAAGTAACAATTACCATGGGAAGTCCCACGCATTTCAACTAGTGAAGACTATCAGAAGCCATTGTGAAGTACGACTATTTTGGGGCTTGCTGTTTCGAGATTTCTTCTTGTACATCTTCCAGCAGATGTTTTAATTCGGATTCTTTTTCCTGCAGCACAACGAGATCTTCTTTGATTTCTTCTTGTTTTTCTTTTTCAGGAGGTCTTAAAACAAAGTTGATGAAGATGGCGATCAATGTTCCAATGAACGTGTCCAACACACGATCTAATGCAAAAATAAACGATTCCCCTTGAGGAACACTGAGGGTGATCAACAGCATCGTAGCAATACCGGAAATAATACCGGAATTGTTATTGATGCCGTCTGAAAGGACGATAATAAAAGCGACTAAAGCGGGCAACACCAGTAATTCAATTAAAAAATCGTTATGGAAATACTGCTTTAGGAAGAAATAGAGGATGGCGGTAGCACCGCCAATCGAATTTCCTAAGACACGGGACTTTCCAAAAGAAAGAGTAGTTGTCAAATCTTGTCGTAATGAGAAAACGGCGGAAAGGGCGGCGATCAAGGGCTGTCCCCGATTCAAAAATCGAAACAGTAAGATACACAGCATGACAGCCAGTGCAGTTTTTATCGTTCGCATGCCTAATCGAAAGCGGCCAAATTGCATGATCCTTCTCCTCCTTTCCTTTAATCATAACCAAACTAACCGATAAATTCTAGTGAAATCCCTTTTTGTTTAGTATACTTTGAAAGGAGGTGCAGAATGAAAATTGGTATGAGAACAGTCAAGACCGCGATTGCGTCGGGATTATCGATGGCAGTAGCTCAGGCGATTGGGTTATTATATGCGCCGGCTGCCGGGATCATTGCGATTTTGAGCGTCGGCAACACAAAGAAAACATCCCTTTATACAGGGATTGGCCGCTTGGTCTCATTGGCACTGGCTACCTTTTTGGCGTTTATCAGCTTTACGTTGGTGGGGTACCATCCACTAGGTTTTGTGCTCTTTTTGTTTTTGTTCATCCCTATGGCTGTCCGTTTTTCTTTGACCGATGGCATCGTGGTCAACTCTGTGCTAGTAACCCATTATTTAATGGAAGCTTCCTTTGCTTGGCGCTTGATCGTCAATGAATTCTTGCTGATGATTTTGGGCGTGGGATTCGCATTAGTCTTTAATCTGTATATGCCGGATGGAGAAAAAGAACTCAAAAAGTTGCAACAGGAAACGGAAAAGACTTTTAAAAGACTTTTAAAAGATATGTCTGAACATTTGAACCAGCCTTCCCGATTGACCTTGCAAGGGCAATGTCAGGAATTGCTGACAAAGATTCGTTTAGGGCAAGAAAAAGCTCGTCTTCACCAAGAAAACCAATGGAATCAGAAAAACAGCTATTACGAAGCCTACTTTTCGATGCGTCGCGCACAGGTTCGTCTGCTAACGGAAATGATTGATTTGTTGCGTGTCATTTGGGTGGAAGAAGTTTACACGGAAAAATTTCGGGCTCTGTTGTTGTATACAGCAGAAACACTTGATGAAACAAATGACGGGGAGGAGCTTCTAGCAAGGATCGAAGAATTGTATCAAGATTATCGACAAAAGCCTTTACCTCGGTCAAGGGAAGAATTTGAAAATCGGGCGCAACTCTTTCAATTTTTGCAGTCCTTTAAACGATTTATTGAAATCAAAGCCGAATTTGCGGAAAGGTACCGCTAAGAAAAAAACGACTGCCAAGGGAAGCATCGCCTTAAGCAGTCGTTTCTTTTTAGTTTGCTTGCCGCCAAAAGTGCTGCATCTGGTCTAAGACATCAATGACATCACTGGTTAGCTGGATTGAACCTGTTGAGGTACCCTCGATGGTTTTGATCATATTAGCGACTTCATAATTTAAGGATTGGCTGGTATCTCCAGTTTCAATGAACTCATGGGAGCCATCACGGTAGTGGATTGTCGCTTTGTCCCCTCGATTATAGTCATCAATTGTAATATAGCCCTCTTCAAAAGCTACGATTCCTGTTTGGGGCATTGTTGCTTGAAAAGTCAAAGTCACACTGGCCATCTCATCGGCACGATTACGTAAAATCGTCACGGATTGTTCATCTACGCCGGTCTCGAAAGGCTTCATGCTGCTGAATATAACCTCGGGTGCCTCACTCATGAAAAAGCGGGCAAAAGAGACAGCGTAGGTGCCAATATCCAATAAGGCACCACCGCCTAAATCAGGATTGAAAAAGCGGTTTTCAGGATCAGGTTCTTTGTAACTACCAAAGGGCGCTTGGATCATTTTCAATTTTCCTAATTTACCAGAAGCAATGATTTCTTTTAGTTGCTGATAAAGGGGCAAGTTGAAGATGGTCATCGCTTCTTCTAAAATCAATTCTTTTTCTTTAGCTAAAGCCAGAGCGTCAGCCAGTTCATCTTTACTTGTAGTGATCGCTTTTTCGCAGAGAACGTGTTTTCCAGCTTGCAATGCGGCCATGATATAGTGATAGTGAATATGATTAGGGACGGCAATATAGACGATGTCGATCTTGGGATCCGCCAACATTGCCTCGGGGGATTCATAAGCCTGAGGAATCGAAAAACGTTTGGCAAATGCTTGAACTTTTGGGTAACGACGGGCGCTGACTCCATACAATTCGCTAGCATCGCTAGCAAACCCAGCAGCAAAATGGGTGGCGATATCTCCGAGGCCAATCATGCCCCAACGATAGGTGTTCATTTTCGATCATCTCCTTCGTCTTTAGTATAGCAAATCTCTGTGAATCTTAAAAATATTGCAAAGCCAAAGTTAAAAGTTCCATTTATGCCCAGCTTTCAGTAAAATAGAAATAGGAGGGATGTAGGATGCATAACGTGTCTATTGCAATTATTTTAAGTACAGTGATTGAGCAATATTCAACAGAAGCTCGTTTTTATGAAACACAGCTTGGAATCAATCAAGAACAGTGGGAGGCTTGGAAAAACGGCACAGCCAGTCTGTCTCCTGCGGAAAATCAGAAAATCAAATTGCTATTCTCTGACTACGAATGGATGCTGATTCAAAAAATCGTTCGTCAAACAGTGATCTATCCTGAAAAGAGAACCAGCGCAGTGGCTGAATTCAAGAAAATGAAGACCCAGATTGCCCGTACATGGCTAGCTAATGATTTGGCAAAAGTAGAATTATTAACACAATCTGAAGAAAGTACCCAATACCTTGATTTAAGAGTCAGCATTACGTATGATGAATGGGGCTACGACGACATTTTAAATTTTCGTCTGCCAGCTTTTGTCCAACAACAAATCAAGAATGAAAAAATTGAGTTGTTGGCCTGGGTCAAAGAGAATTTAGAAGAAACATATAATTAAAGGTAGGGTTTTTTTGAATAAATATTTTGGGATCATTGCTGCTGCAGGCTTTCTGCTTATAACTTTGGCAGTCGCTTTGCAGCAGGAACATGCAGAAAGCGCAATAAATACAAAAACTAGTAAAACAATCGCCAAGACTGAAACCACAAGCAGTCAAACAGAAGGATCAAGTCATAGTAACAAGCCAAAACAAATTACCCACAAGATCAAGGATTTTCCTAAGGTAACCGCCGAGGATTGGTCACTGGTTTTAGTTGGCCCTTTGAATAAAGGATCCGAAATCGAGACGGGGGGATTGGCCAAACTTTCAAACGGGTATCTTGTGGACAAGCGAATCGTTTCGGACTATGAAAAACTTAAAGCCGCCGCTGAAAAAGCGGGTCATCCATTAGTGATGATCTCTGCTTTTCGTTCGATTGCTTCGCAAAAGGCTGTTTTTGATCAGAATGTCACGATGCTGATGAATCAAGGACAAAGCAAAGAAAAGGCCATCGAAACAACGAAGCGGACCATGACAGAACCCGGTTACAGCGAACACCATACGGGCCTAGCATTGGATGTAGTGGATCGACAATGGTACAATTCGTATCCGGACACCGTATTAGATCATCAATTTGGTGAGACGGATGGCGGCAAATGGCTGCAAGAACACGCTCGGGAATATGGATTTATCATTCGTTATCCCGAAGGAAAACAGGCCATTACCAAGATTGATTATGAACCTTGGCATCTACGCTATGTTGGGGTTGAAACTGCTACATATATCGAAAAACATCAACTGACTCTGGAAGAATTTCTAGAGCAAGTAAAAGAACAGGAGAGAGAAAATGAGTAAACGACGCAAAAAAAACAATACTCGATTGCCTTTTGTCTTTTTGGGCATCCTCCTGATTGGACTTGCTTTTATTTTTTCAATGAAGAGTTTAGCTGACCCGCTGCCCAAACAAGAGGATACAAGTGAGGAAATGACCCAGCAGGAGTTTATTGATCGCATCGCGCCTCATGCGAAGGAGCTGCAAGCTGGCTACGGAATTTTACCTAGCATTATTTTAGGCCAAGCCATCTTGGAGTCTGACTGGGGTAAAAGCACTTTAGCAAGTGAATACAATAATCTTTTTGGCATCAAAGCATTTGGTCATAGTAAAAAAGTGACATTGGACACCCAAGAGTTTTATAATGAACAATGGGTGACGATTCAAGGGGATTTTCGCGTTTATGACTCCTGGGAAGAGTCTATGGATGACCATACGATGCTCTTTGTTAATGGAGTAGACTGGAATCCCGCGCTGTACGTGAATGTCTTGTCGGCAACCGACTACAAAACAGCTGCCAAAGCATTACAAGAGGCTGGCTATGCCACAGACCCCGATTATGCGGACAAGATCATTCGAGTGATCGAAACCTATCATTTAAATCAATACGACCAATAGACGGAAAGAAGTGGGTGCTTATGGAAGAAAAATACATGCCAAAGATCACAACGGAACTGCGAAAAGATATCGTGAAAGTTCCTAAAGTGATCAGACAAGCCAGCGGGATCCAAATTTTTGGCAAACAAATCCGCTCAATCATTTTTACCACAGATATCGCGATCATTCGCAACACCAATGCGGATGCGGTGATTGCTGTCTATCCTTTCACCCCGCACCCAGCAATTACGAAAGCAATTATCGAAGCAGCTGATATCCCCGTATTTTCAGGGGTAGGCGGCGGCTTGACACAAGGTTTCCGTTCTTCTTATATGAGTATGTTTGCAGAAGCGCAAGGATCCATCGGTGTCGTGCTGAATGGCCCGACACCATTGAAAACGGTGGAGCAGGTATGTAAGGTCATCGATATTCCGGTGGTCAGTACCGTAACCAGCAAATATACTAAAATCGATGAGAAATTGAAATTAGGTGTAAAAGTGATCAATATCAGTGCTGGCAAAAAAACAGCTGAGACGGTCGCCTATTTTCGTGAACGCTACCCTGAGTTGCCGATCATCGCTACTGGGGGGCCAACGGATGAAAGCATCATAGAGACCATCGAAGCCGGTGCCAATGCGATCACCTATACGCCTCCTTCCAACGGTGAGCTGTTTAGTAAAAAGATGCAGCACTATCGCGAAATAGAAAAAGCGGACGAGTGATTCCTAAACCAGTAAATGAGAATTTTCTTATTTTGGAAGAGCTTTCTAAGCTTGCCTTTTTAATTAATTTTCGGCATAATCGAACCTATCATTCATAAAAAATTCACTTGTATATCGTCGTAATATGGTCGACAGTCTCTACCCGATACCGTAAATATCGGACTATAAGTAAGAAAAGTGCCGTTGATGCACCTTTTTTGCTTTAGCAAAAAAGGTGTTTTTTGTCGATAGGCCTAAATGGAAAGGAAAGAGGTACAGGATGAAAAAGTTGATCGAACGGATCGAAAAAGATGGGAATGTTTTAGGTGATGGCGTTCTGAAAGTTGATAGTTTTTTAACTCACCAAGTGGATCCAGAATTGATGCAGGAAATCGGCATGACATTCGCCAAACGATTTCAAGCAGAGCATATCACTAAAGTTGTCACCATCGAGGCTTCAGGGATTGCACCAGCGATGTTTACGGCGCAAACCCTCGGTGTGCCAATGATCTTTGCCCGTAAAGCCAAAAGCTTGACGATGGATGAAGAATTATTGACCGCTTCGGTATATTCCTTTACCAAGCAAGTCACGAGTCAAGTATCGATTTCTCGAAAATTTTTATCTGCGGAAGACAATGTATTGATCATTGACGACTTTTTAGCAAATGGCCAAGCGGCAAAAGGATTGATCGAATTGTGTCAGCAAGCAGGGGCAACCGTTGCTGGTATCGGGATCGTTATTGAAAAATCTTTCCAATCTGGTCGGGCATTGCTTGAAGAAATGTCGATTCCTGTTGTGTCGTTAGCTCGAATCGCTTCCTTATCTGAAGGCAAGGCAACTTTCTTGGAGGGTGACGCTTGATGAAGGAACAAAATGGACGTTCTGCTGTTTTAGGATTACAGCATTTATTAGCGATGTACGCCGGCGCTGTGGCAGTGCCGTTATTGATTGGGACTGGTCTAGGATTTAACGAAGCCCAAATGACTTATTTGATTTCTATCGATATTTTTATGTGTGGGGTAGCCACATTGCTGCAATTGACCGTCACTCGGTTCTTTGGGATCGGATTACCTGTTGTCTTAGGCTGTGCCATCCAAGCCGTTTCCCCATTGATTTTGATTGGAACCAAATCAGGGATCGGTGCCATTTATGGGGCTATTATTGCTTCAGGTATTTTTGTGGTATTGATCTCCGGTTTCTTTTCAAAAATCAAAGTTTTGTTTCCTCCTTTAGTAACAGGGACTGTCATCACAGTAATCGGCTTAACGTTGATTCCTGTAGCCATCACGAAAATCGGTGGCGGAGATGCTGCCGCAGCTTCCTTTGGCGCAACGGACAATTTACTTTTAGGCTTTGTGACGATTGCATTAATTATCGGTATTCAGATTTTTGCTAAAGGATTTCTACGATCAATTGCTGTTTTGATCGGTTTGATCGGGGGAACTTTGTTAGCAGCTGTCTTAGGCTTAGTTGATTTATCAGCGATTTCTCACGCACCAGTCTTTCATCTGCCACAGCCTTTTTATTTTGGATTACCTACCTTTGATATTTGGTCGATTTTATTGATGATCATTATTTCAATCGTTAGTATGGTGGAGTCCACGGGTGTCTATTTTGCACTGGGGGATATCACAGGAAAACCGATTTCCGCAGAATCACTCAAAAAAGGTTATCGAGCAGAAGGGCTAGCCGTGATCTTAGGCGGGATCTTCAATACATTCCCTTATACAGGCTTTTCTCAAAACGTGGGGCTGGTTCAGTTATCTGGGATCAAAACCCGTAAACCGATTTATTTTTCTGCGATCTTTTTGATTATTTTAGGTTTGTTTCCGAAAGTCGGCGCGCTGGCACAAATCATCCCTGAAGCTGTACTAGGCGGTGGGATGTTAGTGATGTTTGGTATGGTGGCGGTTCAAGGAATGAGAATGTTGTCGAAAGTCGATTATACAAATGATAAAAACTTGCTGATCATCGCTATTTCTCTTGGCTTCGGCTTGGGCTTCAATATCATGCCTACACTCTTTAGCCGTCTGCCTGAAACCCTGCAAATGTTTACCGGTAACGGAATCGTGATGAGTAGTATGACGGCCATCATTTTAAACCTTTTATTCAATGGCTTTCCCAAAAAAGAAGCAGTCGAATCAGGAGAATTTAACGAAGTTTGATATCTGAAAGCATTCTGAGCAGGATGCTTTTTTTTATTTAAAAAGCAATCGATAAAAAGCGAACGATAGAGTAATTTATTTTGATATAGTTCGATTTTTCTTTGACTTTGCCGAGGCGACTTGCTAGTATTTAAATGAATAATCGAAGGAGGTTGTCTTATGGAACAAGTAGCAGTCATTATGGGCAGTACATCTGACTGGGAGACGATGAAACACAGCTGTGAGATTTTGGAGGAGCTGGAGATTCCTTATATCAAGAAGGTTGTCTCTGCTCACCGGACACCAGATTTGATGTTTTCTTTTGCCGAAAATGCACGAGCAGAAGGACTGAAAGTCATTATTGCTGGCGCTGGGGGTGCCGCTCATCTACCGGGGATGGTCGCTGCCAAAACGACATTGCCTGTGATTGGGGTGCCGGTCCAATCACGAACATTGAATGGCTTGGATTCACTGCTTTCCATCGTACAGATGCCTGGAGGGGTTCCAGTTGCCACCACGGCTATCGGAAAAGCTGGTGCAATCAACGCTGGACTACTTGCAGCTCAGATGCTTTCCATGTATGATTTAGGAATAGCGGAAAAGTTGGATCAACGAAGAAAGACGTTGAAAGAAAAAGTAGTGGAAAGTAGTGATCAACTTGATTAAACCTTTGATGCCCAATGCAACGATCGGAATCGTTGGCGGCGGACAATTGGGGCGTATGATGGCAATGAGTGCCAAAAAAATGGGGTTTCGTGTCGGTGTGCTGGATCCAACAGCCAATTGCCCGACTGCACAAGTAGCTGACTGGCATATTGTCGCTGCTTATGACGATGTCTTTGCTCTTGAAGAAATGGCACGGCGTTCCGATGTGATTACGTATGAATTTGAGAATGTCAGTGTGGAGGCGCTGAATTCGATTTTACCTTATGCCAATATCCCTCAAGGAACGGATTTACTGGCAATTACTCAAGATCGTTTGTTAGAAAAATCTTTTTTAGAAGCCAATAATATTGTGATCGCCCCTTATGCAACGATTATTAGTCCTACCGATATTCAAGATGCCATCGAGAGTATCGGCTATCCTTGTGTGTTGAAAACAACTCGTGGCGGGTATGATGGCAAAGGACAATATGTATTGTATAGTACGGCGGACTTAGCCCCTTCGATGAATCTTTTGCGGGAAGGAACCTGTGAGCTAGAAGCATGGATCCCTTACGATAAAGAACTCTCGATCCTAGTGGCAGGAAATGGTCGGGAAATCACGACATTCCCTGTGGTGGAGAATGTTCATCGCAACAATATCTTGCATCAAACAATTGCCCCGGCACGCATTGACTCTGATGTGGCTCAAGAGGCTGAACGGATTGCTCGTGTAATTGCGGAAGCTCTTGATCTACGTGGCGTTTTGGCGATCGAGCTGTTCCTAACAAAAAGTGGCGGTCTTTACGTCAATGAATTGGCACCTCGGCCACATAATTCAGGTCATTACTCGATTGAAGCCTGTTCGATGAGTCAATTTGATGCCCATGTCCGGGGCATTTGCGGTTGGCCGTTAGCAGAAGTTAGCTTATTAAGTGATGCCGTTATGGTGAATATTTTAGGCGATGAACTCGTTGAGACCTATGATTTGATTGCCCATAAGTCAGACTGGCAATTCCATTATTACGGTAAAGAAGAAGCGAAGAAGGGCCGCAAAATGGGCCATATTACAATACTGACTGAAGATTTATCTGACACGTTGGAAGAAATCTATCAGACGAACATTTGGGATTAAAGGAGATTAAAAGCATGTTAGAGCGTTATACAAGACCAGAGATGGGCAACATTTGGACCGATCAAAATCGTTATCAGGCATGGTTAGAAGTAGAAATCTTAGCCGATGAGGCATGGGCCGAACTTGGTGAGATTCCTAAAGAAGATGTCCAAAAAATTAGAGAAAAAGCAACTTTCGATATCGATCGTATTTTAGAGATCGAAGCACAGACCCGTCATGATGTGGTCGCATTCACACGGGCTGTCTCTGAATCCCTTGGTGAGGAAAGCAAGTGGGTCCATTACGGGTTGACTTCAACGGATGTGGTAGATACCGCTTATGGCTACTTGATGAAGCAAGCCAATGACTTGATCCGTAAAGATCTAGAAACATTCACAGCCATCATTGGCGAAAAAGCCAAAGAACACAAATATACAGTTATGATGGGGCGGACCCATGGCGTACATGCGGAGCCAACGACATTTGGTCTGAAACTAGCATTGTGGTACTCTGAAATGAAACGCAACATGGAGCGATTTGAACGAGCAGCAGCTGGCGTTGAAGCGGGAAAAATCAGCGGTGCAGTAGGTACCTTCGCCAATATTCCGCCATTTGTTGAAGAGTATGTATGCAACAAGTTGGGGATTCGTCCCCAAGAAATCTCGACGCAAGTGTTGCCAAGAGACCTCCACGCCGAATATTTTGCTGCCATGGCATTGATTGCCACCAGCATTGAAAAGTTTGCGACAGAAATTCGCGGTTTGCAAAAATCAGAAACGAGAGAAGTGGAGGAATTCTTTGCGAAAGGTCAAAAAGGCTCCTCTGCCATGCCGCATAAACGCAATCCGATTGGTTCGGAAAATATGGCAGGATTGGCACGGGTGATTCGCGGTCATATGTTAACCGCCTATGAGAATGTTTCCCTATGGCATGAACGGGACATCTCCCATTCTTCTGCTGAACGGATCATTATCCCGGATACGACGATTTTGCTTGATTATATGCTCAATCGCTTCGGAAACATCGTCAAAAATCTGACGGTCTTTCCAGAAAATATGAAACGCAACATGAATGCTACTTTTGGCTTGATTTATAGTCAACGGGTCATGTTGAAACTGATCGACCATGGCATGACACGGGAACAAGCCTATGATCTTGTTCAACCGAAAACGGCTCAAGCGTGGGATGAACAACGAGATTTTCGTCCATTGTTAGAAGCTGACGAAACCATCATGTCTACATTGAGTGAAGCAGAATTAGATGATGCCTTTGATTATCATCATCATTTGAAGCAAGTGGATACGATTTTTACACGGGTAGGATTAGGGGAATAAGTCAAGAAATCCAAAAAGGCACGCTGTTTGTTGAAGCAGCGTGTCTTTTTAGGTTATTTTGTTTAGTTGTAATTTTCGGAAAGGTAAGTCAAAAGATCTGGAGCCAACGCAGTAGCAGAAGAATCTTCTTGCCGATCTTCAAGCATGGACACCATCAAATACTTTTGATTTTGGGCATCGAAAGCAAACAAGAAACTATTTTCTTGGCCTTTTTCATCTTGTTTTTCTTTGATTTCCGCAGTACCAGTTTTGGCCGCTAAAGGCAAACCAAGCGTGGCTAGAGAATGGGCTGTTCCGTTCTCATCGGTCACCACCGCTTTCAAATCCTCATTGATCTGTGAAATCGTCTCTGACGAAATGACCTCTTTTTTCGTCTTTGTTTCTGCATCTATTAGTAATCGTGGATAAACCAGCGTGCCCTGATTGGCAAAAATAGAGTACATGGCTGCTTGTTGAATCGGATTGATCAACAATTCTCCCTGACCATAACCTGTGTCTGCTAGTAAAATCTCAGAATTGAAAGATTTGTCATTGCTGATTTGTGCAGGATTCATGGCAATTGGCAAGTCCAATTCCTCACCGAATATGAATTTATCCAAACCAGCACGGAATTTGTCTTCCCCCATCGCCAATGTTTGTTGCGCCATATAGATATTATCCGAATAGACAAGGGCGTTACGCAAGTTAACGGATGCCACATCGCTGACTCGAGTCACAAAGTAATCGCCCCAAGAGCTATCTTTTTGCCATTTCAAGCCATTGATTGAAAGGACCGTTTCCGGATCGATCGTCCCATTGTCTAAGCCAATCGCTGCTGTGACTGTCTTAAAGGTTGAACCCGGCGCGTAACCTGTTGCAAAGCGGCTGATAAAGGGCAAAGCTTTGTTGTTTTGGTAGGCATCATAGTCTTTTTGCGAAATTCCATTGGTCATTTTGTTGGGATCAAAACTTGGTGAACTTGCTAAAACTAACAGATCGCCGGTAGTTGGTTCAGTAACAACGGTAGACCCAGCTTGATCTTTTAGGGAATCAAAAGCGATTTTCTGTGCTTTGGCGTCAATCGTTAGCTGAATCGTTTTGCCATCGGATTTTTTGGTTTCGATCAGGGCTTTTTTTTCCGTACCGTTTTCATCGGTAATGGCGATTTTACCACCGTTTTTTCCTCGAAGATCTTTGTCAAATGTTGCTTCAAGTCCGGAACGGCCGATTTTTCCATTGCTGGCTAAAGTATCATCTTTTTCAATGTCTTCAGCCGTAATGTTTCCTACGTAGCCAATCAATTGGGCAGCGGCTTCACCCAATGGATAGGTTCTGCCAGTAGTTTCTTGAATGCTGGCACCGGTAGGGAGATCCGCTGTGGGTTCCAAGATTTTCAAAGGAACAAAGTAATCGTCTTGCACCCAAGATTGATCCAATGCTTGTTGAATCGCTTTTTCGGTCAAATCGAATTCTTTGGCGATCGCTTTGATTCTTGACTCTTTTTCATCGCCAGTTCCTAATTTTCCGGGAATCACTCCAAGTTGGTAAAGCGTCCCATTAGCAGCTAGTGGTGTTTTGTTGCGATCTACGATTTCACCACGAGTGGCTTCATCAACAGAAATACTTACCTTGTCTTGTCCAGCCATGTCTGGAAAAATCAAGTCAGGTGCCCAATCGATTTTTGGCTGATCTTTTTCAAATTTGATGGTTCCAGAATACTTCAGATCTTTGATTTCTCCCAAGCTAGTCGTGAGCGATAACTGATAGGAAAACTTGTAATCTGCGTCTTTTGCATCATCGCTTAAAGTGATTTTGGAACTCTTAATATTGGCGGCATCAATTCCGCTAAAAATTGTTTGATATTTTTCGGCTACTTGATCATTGGTGTAGCCATTTCTTTCTGCACTGTCAGAAAGGATCAATGCGGGCAATTGGTCGAATTTACTTTTTGAGAGATTCTCAATAAAAGAGTGGACGACTTTTTCTGCCTGATTTTGTCGTTGCTGTTTGTCATAATAGCGATAGCCGAAAAAGCCGCCTACCACAAGTAATAAAAGCAGTGGAAGAATAATCAGTAATGGTTTATTTTTTTTCGGTGTTGGCTTTTGAGAGCGGCGCTGTTGTCGTTCCATTTTTCTTAATTCCCTTCTTGATTAGGTATTGGTCACTCTTCGCGATGACGATAAAGTGGTAGCAATAATTGGTAATCAGCTAATAGCTGCTCCATTGTCAAATCAGCTATTTGTTGTTTGAGGTAGATCCTACCAATCTGTAATTCGCTTTTTTTAACTGTAGACAGCCGCTCCAAAGCAGCAGGCCATTCTTGGATTGGTTGATAGCCATAGTGTGTATGGTCGAGAGAGAGGACAAAATCTTGTGGAAGATCTTCAAACAATGCCGGGCGCTTTGACCAACAGCGAGCGATCTGCTGTTGATTTTTCGGCTGATCAATCACACTTAACCAGACAAAGACATACTCGCGATTGATACCAATTTGAAAATGAGCGTCCATTTTGTAGCCTCGTTTGTTGGGTCCGAAGGCCGCCCAAGTTTCTTCCGGTGGGTGGACACTGCGTCGCCGATGCTGCGCGACATGCAGGTAATAAGGAGAAGCGAACGCTTCGGTAAAAAAAGGGCAGATCGTTTCGCCAACTTGCTGAAAAATCGGTTGAATCTCTGTTCGGATCGCTTGCATCCGCTCTTCTAAGCCAGCGGCTTGAAAGACATCAAAACTTTTATCAGAAAATAGCATAGAGAAAATTTCCTTTCTTGTATTCTAAAAGATAGTATAACAAAAAAACACCCTTAAATACGCAATTTAGGCGTTTTTTAAGAGTGTGTTTAACTATTGACAAAATGTGGTTTTAAAGGTGAAAAGGTTTTTTCTTCATTCAACAAGTTCAGCAATGTATCCAAAAAAGTAGTTTGCATTTCTTCCATATTAAAATAGATCCGGAAGCAATAGGTGTGTTTAAAGAAGGTTTGCTGATGGATCTGATGAATGATCAATTCCTCGTTTAATCCGTTTTTATATTGGAGTACCCGCTTTCGGTGTTCTGAATAGTGAGGGCGAGTATTTTTTTTGAAGAGGCCGAATGAATAAAAAGATGTCATTTGGTTTACTGTCAACACTTGTTGAACGGCAAGTAATTCGTTGTGTAGCTGCTTTTTGTCAGTGTCCGATAAATGAGCGATAAAGCGTTGCGCTTGATTAGTCAGTGACCCCATGAATCAATTCCTCCTTGGAGATACCAATATTCACAAAAACACTATAACATGAAAAAAAAAAAATGTAAACGCTTTATGCGGTAGTGGAAATTCTAACTTGAGGAATCTAAAGAACATATTCGGGTCAAACACGAACGTTGATAAGAAAGTTTATAGATAATGTCCATAATTTTATTGACCCTTCTTCTTGGCATTGCTAGAATAGGAACCAACAAGAAGAGCTTAAATGTATATGTGAAAAAACAAACTTTAGTGAGGTGCTCGGTGGTGCAAGAACAATTGATTTACGAAGGAAAAGCAAAGAAACTATTCAAAACCGGTAAAGATAAAGAACTTCGGGTAGAATATCTGGATCAGGCGACAGCATTGAATGGATTGAAGAAAGATGCGGTTTTGGGAAAAGGGGCTCTAAATAATCAAATAACCAGTCTAATTTTTCAAGAATTGAAGAAACAGGGGATTTCCAGTCATTTTATCAAAATGTTGTCTAAACACGAACAATTAGTTTGGGAAGTTGAGATGATTCCATTGGAAGTGGTGGTTCGCAATACGGCTGCCGGTAGTTTTTCTAAGCG
>NZ_JALAHI010000082.1 GCF_022711995.1 Enterococcus sp. | reverse complement strand
TAAACGCTTACTTAATGTGTTAGTGTTGAGCTATAAAAATAAATGGAGGTTGTATCATGACAAAATTATTTTCGTCGCTATTATTATTTTCATTTAGTTTCTTTATTAGTACAGAGCACGCACTTGCTTACGTATTAAATAATCAAAATGTTGGCTATACCTGCCAATATAATAATTTGTCATCTGCTAATGGTTACACTGGGAACTTAAACAAAGCAACTGAGTGGAATTATCAAGGAGCAAGAGTATTTGTAAAATCTTCATCTTCTGGAAAAATTAATATCTATCAAGGCGTTGTCGACACTGCTAATGGTACTTATGGCGTTTGTTATTATAATACAAGTTCACAGAGTGACATACGTTACTATAAAGCATTTATTAACGCAAACACAGCAATCCGGAACGAAACCGTCGTTCATGAAGTTGGTCATGCAATAGGATTAAGCCATACACAATCTTCAAATAATACAAAATCAGTCATGCGCGAAACTGGGTTCAATAACAAAGCTTACCCATTATCTGATGATATTGCCGGCATGAATAAAAAATATTAAAAAAAGGAGCATCTATTAATGAAAAAAACTAAGATAGCCATCACTATTTTCAGTATGATTACCATTGGAATCATTGGATGGTATGCAAAAACTAGTTTAGATGACAACAAAAATTCGGATAGTGCAACCCAGCAAAAGATGCTCGATAACGGTATGGATGATCATATTTTTGGTAAGGAAATGTATCTTGATGCCAAGTTGGATGAATTCAATAATTTAGACGATGTTGAGAAAAAAACGGATGCGATTGTTATCGCAGAAAAAATTTCACAAGATGCACCAACTATTTTGTACGGTGTGGAGGGACGAATTGATATCGCCTATACACTTTCCACCTTTCAAGTAAAAAAAGTTGTTTCGAGTGAAGTCCTCAAATCCGGAGATACTTTTACAATGCTTGAAAATGAAGCGTATGATAAAAAACAAGATGTAACTTATCACATTGCCGGATATCATAGGATAAACCAAGGGCAGGACTATCTTCTCTTTTTGCAACAATCTGATACAGACCCTTATTACATTGTCACAGGCGTTAACTATGGAAAAGTTAATTTAGAAGAGAATGAAACTGACTATCCCAAAGAACTGAGAAAGGCAGACACAGAATATAGTAGGGAAATCCTCTCTAAATATGCCCATCAAGAAAATATTCGCGCAGATGCTAAACGTAAGTATGCCGAATTTATCGACGCATCAACCAAGTAAAAAGACCGCGCCACGCCTTACAGGTTTATGTAAAAAAATGAACTAGCAGTTAATTGGATCCTAGCAGCAAAGGCCATTCTTTGATTATGAATCACCTTGTTGGTAGGTCTTTAATACGGAAGAACGAATCAGAAAAGCTTGCTTCAGTCCCTATTAACGCTGAAAAATAGATAAAGGCCTCTTTATTTCTATCTTAGTATGTGCATCTGAAAAAATGCTGACCCGACTGATCAATCAAACCACCCGTCAATCTTTTCGCCGTTTCTTTCGAAAAAGCCCTCTCTCTCTCAACCAATGGCCAAGAGGGGGCTTTGCCTCGAGAAAATTGATAGAAGGGATTGTCCGTCTCATAGATCACATAGGTTGCGATCTTTTTTACGGTTACCAATGAGTTCATTCCATAACTGAAAAAAGCCAAACCAGCTAGGCAAAAACGCCTAACTGGTTTAGCAAAACGATTCATAAGACTTTTCAAAAGACGGATTAGGTTGTCAAAATACTTTAATAGAGGTGGAACCCCACTTCCTTAAAGACCTAATTTTTTATTCAGATTCTTTTCCTGACCAACCAAATCCCTGTAACACTCATAAGAAGGAATACGCCCAAGAAGGATAACCAAATATTACTTTCTTCACCCGTTTTTGGATATGATTTTGGTGAATACGTATTTGGGCTATAGCCTGAATTCGCTGGGTCTGCTGTCTTATCAGAACCTGTTGAATGATTCTTTTGAGTATTTAATTTGGTTAGTGTAATTGAGGATGTGACATCATCTATAGTAAAGTTAATCGGCGTATCATCTAATATATACCCTGTTGGTGCTTGGGTTTCAATTAACCGATAAACATCTTCTTTTAGTCCAGTAATCGTTACTATCCCATTCTTATCCGTGGTTAAATCTTCTTTGACTATATTTCCTTGAGAATCTATCAGTTTGAATTTTGCACCTTGTAGTAATTTATTGGTGCGAGAATCCCTTTTCTCAACTCTAACCGATTCAGCCCTCTCTTTATTGGATTTAGTTACCTCTTTTTGAGTAGGACGATTGCTTTTTACAGTAAATTTCACTGGAGTATTATCCAGAATATAATCTTCTGGTGCCTGAGTTTCAACTAGTTGATAGTCTCCTGGTTTTAAATTGTTAATCGCAAGTCTTCCATTACTATCGGTTTTTAAGTCTTTTAAGATCACATTACCATTGCTGTCTCTTAATTCAAAAACCGCCCCTACTAGTCGCTCACCAGTCTTAGAATCTATTTTATTCAATACAACAGATCCAGCAGTAGGTACATTGGTCTTTGATACTTGGACCGCTTCTTTTTGGCCTTTTTCTATCGCAAACTTCACTGGGGTTTGATCTATGTCATAACCTGTTGGTGCTTGGGTTTCTACAAATTGATAATCCCCAGGGGCTAATCCATCTACAGCTAGCTTGCCAGAGTTATCAGTTATGAGACCGCTTTGTAAGACCTTACCATCTTTATCTTGTAACTCGAAGACTGCTCCTTGTAAAACTTCGCCTGTTTTCGCGTCTGTTTTACTTAATACCACTCCACCCAGTGTCATTTTATTCACAGCTGTCACTTGGACTGCTTCTTTTTGGCCTTTTTCTATCGCAAACTTCACTGGGGTTTGATCTATGTCATAGCCTGTTGGCGCTTGGGTCTCTACAAATTGATAATCCCCAGGAGCCAGTCCATCTACAGTTAACTTGCCAGAGTTGTCGGTTATGAGGCCGCTTTGTAAGACATTGCCTTCTTTATCTTGTAGTTCGAAGACTGCTCCTTGTAAAACTTCACCTGTTTTCGC
>NZ_JALAHI010000081.1 GCF_022711995.1 Enterococcus sp. | reverse complement strand
GAATTATTTTGTTATGTAAAGATTGGATAAGTATAATCGCTGTTGCGAGGAAAGGGGAACGTGACTTCAATATTTTCACTGGCTGGAGAAAATATTGGCAAGTCTTATTTTTTTTGAGATGTTATGATTAATCTCAAGAAATTTGAATTTCGATTTTTTTTTGAATTTCATGATTTTTGTTGTCTTAAAAAAAACGATGCGAAGTTTATCTAAGGTTATTTCGTGAAAGGAGGTAGCGAATGAAAGAAAAATCATGGTTCGTATTGTTTATTTTAATGGTTCATATGTTCCAGCCAGTGATCGCGCTCTCTGAAACCTTGGCACAAAAAGCAGACTTAGAGCAAGAGTTACCAGTTAGCGAGGAATCAAGTTTTCCTGATAGCAACGAATCTGTTATTGAAGATTCATTGGAAGACGATCATTTGGATATCAGTAATTCCACGTCAGAGGAATCGTGGATAAAAGAAGATGCTCAAGATAAATTATTCACCGAAAATGATAGACAAGAGAGTGCGGAACAAGAAGAAAGTCCACCTCTGGTAGACCAACGAAGTAATGCTCAAGGAAGTTGGGGGACGGTGCCTTGGGTATATGACGAGGAAACAAACACAATGACGCTTTACGCTGGAGAAGGTGGGACAGCCTTTAATGCACCCTGGAGAGGTTACCTAGCAACGCTTGAACAGATTGTTGTTGGTGGAAGAGTGCGCTTGCCGACAGATTCTAGTAGTTTATTTTCAAGTCTCTCCAATCTACGAGCTATCCAAAATGAACACAATTTTGATACCTCTCAGGTGACAAATATGATGTCCATGTTTAGTACGACCAGCAGTTTAAAAAGTTTGGATTTAAGTACTTGGGATACGAGATTAGTCACAGACATGAGAAGTTTCGTTCATCATAGTGGAATAGAAGCATTAAACGTCAGTGGATTTGATACAAGCGCAGTTACTAATTTCCGTGGAATGTTTGATGGAGCGACTAATTTAAAAGAACTTACACTAGGGGAAAAGTCGATTTTTTACAAGCCTGGTGATTTGTGGAGTGTTGTAAATCTGCCTGATGTCCCAATAACGGAACGTTTCACTGGCAGATGGATTCTTCGAGAAAGCATCAATTGGGAAACCGATTTGATTGCTTATAATACTTCCTATGAATTTATCAGTAATTATGACGGCAGTTATCCTGGAACCTACGTTTGGGAAGAAAGAGAAAAAACACGGTGGGGAACTGTTCCCTGGGAATATGACGAGGAAACGAAAACAATGATCTTGGAGGGAGGAGAAGCTGGATCAGTTGCGGATGCACCCTGGAAAATACATACAGATGTAGAAAGAATACTTTTAAGCGATACTGTTACTCTTCAATCCTCAGCCGACAACTTATTTTCTGATTTAAGGCGAGTGGTTGAAATTGAAACTAATAAGTTTGATACATCAAACGTTACCACTATGTCATCCATGTTTGCTAGATGTTCAAATATTGAAGAAATTGATGTAAGTAATTGGAATACCAGTTCTGTCACAAGTATGAGCTCAATGTTTCACTCTGCTAGTAGGCTCAAAAATATAGATGTAAGCAACTGGAACACGTCAAATGTGAGAAATATGGGATTTCTATTTTACTTTACACAAATAAATCGCATAGATGTAAGTAATTGGCAAACGTCAAATGTCACAGATATGTCATGGATGTTTTCAAATACACAGATTGATAGCTTAGATTTAACTAATTTTGATACCTCTAATGTAAGAACCATGTATCGAATGTTTGCAGTTAATAGTAGACTTACCTATTTAAATTTAAGTAGTTTTGATACGTCTAATGTCACAAGCGTGAATCAAATGTTCTTTGAGTCATATCGTATCAACAAAATTGATTTGGGGCCTAACTCTCTATTCAATTCAACTGCGGCACTTCCGAATATTCCGATCACACAAAATTATACTGGTCGTTGGAAACTTCAAACCATTTCAGAGGATGAAGAAGTGATTGCTTACCAAAATTCTGCTGATTTTATGGCTAATTATGACGGCAGCCACCCCGGTACCTATATTTGGGAGTTGGTAGAACAAAAAGAGCAGTTGGTGGCGCAGTTGGCTCCTGTTAGCGATCAGTCTGAATCAATCACCGGGTATATGACGGAAGCTGTGGATAGTCTTAAAATCACTTATCAAAATACAGCTGGAAATACAGTGACGATTGAGAAAGACTCTTCTCGCATTGAATGGGGAGATTATCAAGATACAGAAGAAAAAATCCGTTATTTCCAGATTAAATTAGCCGAGAACGAACGACTAGCAACGGATACAAGCGTAACACTTTTTCTTTCAAAACCTTCATTTAACACAACAGGAGATGTCCTAGAAAGCCGGAGAGTGATCAAAGGGATTGATTATCGAGGCAACAATATCACATTGGATCGCTTAGCCATCAATGCTCTAGCCTCGGACGAGGAAGTAGAACAACTGATTCTACGAGAAAGTCGTGGAGTAGCAAGGGACTTACTGACCGGAGCTGATTTGTCTAATGATATCCGTCTAATCGAAACAGATGTGACTCGCGAGATTGCCGAAGATGGAACCTACTATGCGCTATTGGAAGTGGGAAACAAAGCGTATCAATTTTTGATAAGTATTGATGTAACAGCTAAATTAGGCCATTTAAAAGTTACGATTCCTACACAGATCCTGTTTGAATCCCTTTATGATGAAGAAGAAAGCAATCGCAGTTTCGAAAGCTCTGCCTATGAGATCCGCAATCACTCAACAATTCCTGTCGATATTTATGTAAATCAGTTAGTGGTTGAAGAAGATGCTGGGATCACGTTATTAGCCCCAGAAGAAAATCCATTGGACCATGTGGCGCCAGACTTAGGCTTGTCGAATTTAGGAGGTATTTCGGTGCCGTTGTTAAGGCTCAGTTTGAAAACAGAAGATGCAGAGGTCCATTTGACTCGTAATATGGAGGAACAACACTTCATTCACTTACCTGAAGATGCTCGCACCTCAATGCTTCTATCAGGAGTTTTCTATGGGCCTTACCCGCAATGGATTCCGGATAGCCAGCTGGTACAAGGAGGATATTACCAAGAGTCACTTAAACCACAATATCGTCTCACTCTTCGCTTTGTACCTGGATAATTGTCTAAAGAATAGTAGAGGATGCACACTATTCGGTAAGGGGGATAGGGACTGTGGAACAAGAAAAAACGAAGAAAAAACCAAAACACAAGAAACTGATTTTGTTATTGCTGCTTGTATTACTCGCTAGTGGCATCGGTTTGTATGTCTATTTTCAAAAAGGGACTGTGCCGATCATCAGTGCCGATCTATTGCCAGAAGTTGGCGATGCCAATGATCAGCGATTATCTGAACGCGCGCAAGAAATTGCGGATGCCAATTACTTTACACTGCAGATCAATCCAGAAGCTATTTTTGAAGACGGAAGCAGTCCTGGATCTATTGAAATCGTTAATCCAGGAACAAATGTTTATCCAATCGCAGTCGATATCACTTTATCGAACGGAGAAATCATCTATTCTTCTGGCGCGATTCATCCCAATCAGTTTGTGGAAAACGTCAATTTGATCACGCCATTAGCTAAGGGAGAATACCAAGCAAAAGCAACAATTAATATTTACGATCCTGAAACGAAAGAAAAGCAAGGGGTCACTGAAGCTGAATTAACGATTATCGTTAAGAATTAAAATCAAACAAAAAGCGAGGAATATAAAATGAAAAAAGCAACAGCGTTATTAAGCACAGCAACAATTGTGGGGATTTTAGCAAGTAGTATACCGGCATTTGCGGAGCAAGTTGTGGATGGACGAACCGGGCAAACAACGGGAGATGTTACAGTAAATGGGATTATTGGAGAATTTGACAATACAACCCCTGGACCCAATCCAGAACTGACCGATGATTGGATCAACGTGACAATTCCAACGACGGCATTGTTCTACACGACAGCGTCTTCCAATCATGAAGAAATTGTTTCTCCAACTTACACCATCACCAATAATTCAGCGGTAGGTGTGACCACTTATGTATCCGGTGTAGATACACCAACAGGCATGAGTGAAATTGATTTGCTAGAAGTAAATGGGATTGAATTGTTTGAAAATGGAGCACCTACAGTCTCAGAGACAGAACTATTTACATTGCAAGGAAATCAAGGTTCAACTACTGTAGGCTCATTCTCATTCACAGGAGATGCAAGCCCAAGTAATGCCGCCACAGAGCTAAATCCAAGTTTTAATTTAGTTTTGCGTTTCGCACCAGTCATTTAATGGCTGTTGGATTCGTTCTCTTGTTGCAGAAGGGAGCAACCTTATGAAACACTTATTGCAATCTTTCTATCTGCTGCTTTTCCTTTGTTTGTTGGGGATTTTTATCCCGAGTGCAGCAGCTAGAACACAAGATTCGATAACCAATGTTCAAAGACAAACCTCCCATCAGTTGAAAGTTCAAGGTCGTATCGGGGAGGATGTCTCTCAGACAGAAAATTCGAAAGAACCAACGAAGCCAGACAATGGCCGAGTGACCATTGTGGCGGATACCTCAAATTTGGACAAATTACCCAAAACAGGTTCCACCGGCGCACCACTTATTTATCTCGGAATGGCACTCCTCATAGGGTGG
The DNA here is from genome assembly GCF_022711995.1 of Enterococcus sp. GTDB lineage: Bacteria > Bacillota > Bacilli > Lactobacillales > Enterococcaceae > Enterococcus_D. The sequence continues at coordinate 8,469 of NZ_JALAHI010000081.1, read as the reverse complement.
GCCATCCTGGTTAAAAGAGTAGTGAATCAACGTCAGACACCTTGAATGGTTGTTTTTGAAAGCCATCGCTCATCCTAAAGACACTAGTTAGAGAATCTACAAAGAAACTCTAGCTAGTGTTTTTCGTTGTCTTTCATCAAAGAATAGGCTACGATGAATAAAACATTTTGATCAAGGGGAGGATGGCATGAGAATTAAAGGCTTGATTTTTGATTTTGATGGGACATTGGGTGACTCGAGAGAATGTGGAATATTGGCAACACAGAAAGCATTTAGTGAGATGGCACTGACGATTCCTGATGAAGCAACGATTGCCTATTATATGGGGATTCCTATTGAACGGTCTTTCTTAGAGATGGCAAACAAACCATTATCCGAAGAGGAATTAAGGGAACTCCTCAAAGTTTTCCGAAGGGACTATCAACTTTTTGAAGAAAAGACGCTGAAGGTATTTGAGGGGATTCCTGAACTACTGGCGATCCTTAAAGAAAAAGGTATCAACTGTTTCGTTGTTTCCAGTAAGAAAACCGATGTATTGGATCGAAATTTGAAGGGATTAGGGATTGCAGATTATTTTGTGGAAACGATTGGATCGGATAAAGTATCCCATTATAAGCCCCATCCGGAAGGAATCACGGTGATCTTGGCAAATCACGCCTTGCAAAAAGAGGAAGTGCTGATGATCGGTGATGCTACCTTTGATATCGAGATGGGAAAAGCAGCTGGTGTAGGAACGGTTGCGGTTGCTTGGGGAAGCCATGATGAGGAAACCTTGCTAAGTGTGGACCCAGATTTTTTCATCAAGCAGCCCTTAGATTTACTTCCATTTATCGACTGATTAGCTAAAGTTTTTTTACTCCAACAAGAGTAGAAAAGCTTTTTATATTGTTCATTGGTGCAGGGATGTTAGTGGGATTCTTTGAAAGAACTGAAAAAGATTAGAATATGATAGAATTTTCAGAAAAAATAGATTATTTTTTCAATTTTTAGTTGCAATCGGTTATTTAACTGTGTATGATCTGGGCAAGGAGTTTAACTCTGTTATTTTTTTGAAACCAGTTAAAAATTTATTGTTTTATTTGATTGATTTCATTTATGCCTATCAGAGAAACAAGGAGGATCATATGAAAGAAGAAAATCAATTAAAAAGACAAATGAAAACTCGTCATATTACCATGTTGGCACTTGGGGGAGCGATTGGCGCCGGTCTCTTCAAAGGAAGCGGAGAAGCCATTGATTTAGCAGGACCTTCCGTCTTACTGGCTTTCATTTTTTGTGGCCTTATCTTATTTATGGTGATGACAGGGCTAGGGAAATTAGTCTTAGAAGACCAAAAACAGCACGGTCTTTCGGGATTAGTTCAACCGTATCTCGGGTTACATACCGCGGATTTTATCGATTGGCTTTACTGGTCGATGTGGATGATCAACATCATTGCCGAAGCAGTGGCAGCTGCCAGTTTTTTGCAGCTTTGGTTTCCCACTATTCCGGCATGGGTCTTTGTTTTGATACTGGCTCTTTTAACGACAGCCATTAATCTTTTCTCCGTGCGTTTGTTTGCGGAAACCGAGTATTGGCTTTCTTGGGCAAAAATCAGTGTGGTGATCGCGTTGATCATTATCGGCATCTATCTCGTCGCGACACAACTGTTTGATATCGGCTTTTTGCCCACCATCAGCCAGATCACTGACCATGGTGGTTTTGCTCCACATGGGATTCAAGGATTTATCAACTCATTGCTAGTCGTTATTTATTCTTATGGTGGTTCAGAGTTGGTGGCCATCACCATCAGTGAAGCAGAGAATCCGAAAAAAGCGATCCCTAAAGCAATCAGAGGGGTAATGACACGGATCACGGCGTTTTATATCATTCCGTTGTTTCTCTTACTGATTATCTATCCGTGGAATCAATTAGCGGATCCAAACGTGAGCCCATTCGTGATGGTCTTTCAAAAAATCCATTTGCCTTTCGCATCGGATATCGTGAATTTAGTGATTATTTTGGCTTTATTTTCTTCCATCAATTCAGGAATTTATGCGTCTTCGCGAATTTTGTACTTCCGACTAAGCAACAACGGTAATGCCAAGCATAAATTTATTGCTTTAAATAAAAATAGTGTGCCGCAGCGTGCCATCATGTTTTGCAGCGGCACATTATACCTAGGCGTTGTGCTTTCCTATTTTTTAGGTGACAAATTGTTCGGCTATTTAGCAGGTTCCCTTTCTTATACCGTTCTTTTGATCTGGCTGCTGATTAGTCTGGCAGCGCTAGTATTAGCTATCAAACAAAAGAAGCTTTTCCGTAAATGCTATTTAACTTTGGCGGTCGTTTCGCTCGTGTTATTGTTTGCAGGGGTACTCATGACCAATTCCTTGGCAGTCACTGGGTTTACCGCCTTATTGTATGGGATCATCTTCTTTAGTTTTTATACTTCGACAAAGCAGCACTCTGGCAAATAGTTGTGACTGATCTGCTGTTTGACCCGTTGAGAAACTGGTTTGGTCGATTTTAGGGTGAGAGTAGTCTGAAGATAGCAGTGGAGAGATACCATAAGTAAGAATAGGGGACCGGCGATTGTATCTTTAAATCGTCGGTCCCCTTTTGGTTTGTTGGAGGGCATGTGTCACAGCTGATTTTTCCTCTTTTGCCGACATCGCTGCGGAAGAATCCAAAGCAACCTGTGCATGCTATTTTTTTTGTTTGATAATCAGTAAGCCGACTTGCTCACTGTGAAAAAGATTTCCTTTGTACTCTTTAAAGCCATCTCGAACAATGATTGAGTAATCAGCTTTTAAATCGAGGGTAACTTTCAGCACCTTTAACAGTGCACGATCATATAAATTCCCATTAATAATAATTTTTAAGTTATCTTCCGAAATCTGTTCTTTCAACTTCTTACAAATGACATCGGTGGAACGAATGATTTCTTTGATTGTGATGAAGTGAACAACGTCATCAGGGGCATGGCCCAAGAAAATATCTTTTTCAGTTGCTTGCTTGGTGGAAAGTTGAATCTGTTTTTTTAAATAATCATCAATTTTATTCACGCGTCTGTTCTCCTTTAGTAGTGATCTAAAGTTGAAAATGCTGGGTGTCATCAATTTCTGAACTTAGTTAAATTCTTTGAGACCCGTGTATTTGTTTTTCAAGTCGGAAAGAAGTAACTCTAAAGTGTCCTGTTCACTACCGTAATATTTCAAATGATCGAGATGGCTCAAATCTAATTTGTTGTCTTCACAAGGAATATATCGATACCCAAGTGCTTTATAAAATACCGTTGTGGCACTTTGATCATCTGCCGGCGCATATTCTGTGCGAGTGACTTCATAAATCGTCATCACGAGAAAAGTTTCTTGGTCTTGCTCGTTACGCAGTGGCACATAATAATGGCTTACGATCGATTTAGAATAGAGAAGACGTCTCCAAGGCAGATCGTAGCCTTTAAATTCCAGTTTGGAAAAACCATCAATTTTGGCGATGACCTCGGAGAGATTTGAGAGTTGACTAAATTCTTTTAACCCCTCAACCTTGACGGTTATTGATGAGCTGTTTTTAAGGACATAGCCCCTGTTTTTCAATTCGGAAAGATAAGAGGGGCAAAGGGACAAATGAATAGAATCGTTGTTTGAGTAAGTCCCATTATCGGCTGGCTCGTCAAAGACGGTTTCATCAAATTGAATTTTTCCACTGCCATTAAACCCTGTAAAAGTAACGGGATGTTTAGCTAAAATGTCGGCAATCGAAATTTTTTTGACGGACTTTAAATCGGTCACCGTGAAAACTTTTTCTTGCGTGGGAATCGTCAAATCGGTAGCATTAGAATAAATTCTGAAAATCAATTTTTCACCATTTTTTAAATTACTAACTTTGTCAAAGCCAATCTTCACTTTGTGAAAGGCATCCACCGCTTGAAGAAATTTTTGGTGGTCCGAGGCATTCTTTCTTACATCGGCAACGATAGCTGCATTTCCAGCGATCAATCCTTGCGCTTTCTTTTTTGAAAGACCGGATTTTCTAAACAAATATTCTTGGATCTGGTTATTCAATTCTTTTTCGTTATAGGTGACTTGGCCATTGCCGTCGTAACCTGAAAAGATCGGTTGCACCAGTGAAACGAAATTGGATGCATCCTTATGAAGAACGACGGTTGCTATCATAAGAAAACAAAACGCAATCATTCCGAGAATGGTTTTTTTATTCTTTGCGACGAGCTTAATTTTCTGACTGCTGATCCTCATACGGTGCCATCCTTTTTCTCAATAAGTCTTTACTAATAGAATCGGCGATAACTTTAAAAAATTAATCAGTAAAGTATTAATGAGAGTGATGGTAGTTTGCAGGTACATTTTTCTAGGTGCAAAGAAGAAAGACAGATGTTCCCCAACAGCTGATCCTTTCTTTTTGGAAGCTGTGCAGCGATGCCTAGTTTAGCTGCTTGAGAAAGGTACTCAAAAAAGTGAACGTTGACTGGGGATCATGGAGCGAGACTAGCCTTCACGGCAGCAAAAAAGCAATCTGTCATCCAGTTTGGAAAAGTGACAGATTGCTAGTATGAGTATTTGTCCCTATCAAGGGAAGATCGTTTTCATCCAACTATTCCCAACTGGAACCAACAAATGTTGTAGCTGGAAGTTTTTTTGAAACGGAGTCTTCTTTTTCTATTTAAGGAAGCGAAAACCATAAGTTACCTAAGGGAAGTGCTAAGAGGGACGAAGCCCGCTTATTTTTTCGCAAAAGCTGGATGCACGATGGATCTTTCATTGTCGCTGACGATTATGGTGGGTGATTTCTTCCAGTGCTTGATTGATCGCTAGTAAGTCAGATAGTGGGATTTGCGCATTGATCAACAGTACAGGACCTTTCTCATAGGTTTCAGTTAATGGTGTTGTACTCAAGCAAAGGTCGTAGTCTTCTTGTCCAAAGTTTTCCCGGATATCAATATTGTAAAAGCCTTGAAACGGCAGTTTGATTAGTTCTTTAATCGTCAATGAAACGGCTAAAGGCAGATCGGTTTCCAGTTTGATTCGGATTCGTTTCTGAAATGCACCGGGGGGCATTACTTGCGTCCACGCAGTTGCGACATATAGTGCAAGGCCTTTGCGACTGGGTGGGTTATCGTGATACAAGCTAGTCTGTTCTAGAAGTTTTTCTGACTGCATTTGCAGTTCTGGAAAATGCTCTGAGAGAAACTGGACGGTATCATACCCTGCCAGAGAATAAGTGGTTTTTCCAAAAAGTTCAATGGCTAGTACGCCATTTAAGATAGTATTCAAAATCAGATTTTTCTTAGGCTGTAATAATGAACGTTCTTCATAATGTGCAGTCATTGCAGCAATCACTTTTTGAATCGCAGTGGTGGGCTTCTCCGTAGCACTCGAAGAAAAATAAGTCTCTAGCTGAGACACCTCAAATGTCCGGTCGAGATTTGACTGCAGCCAGAAAAAACAAAAACGCTGTTCATTCTCTGGGAGTAAGAAGTGCTCGGATAATTCATCGGCCAAATGATTGAAGATGGACGTGTTCTGATCCGTCAGCTGGTGAAACAACTGCAAGTCTTCACCGGTGAGAAAAGGCGACATTTCCAATGAATCGATTGTGATCGACTGACCTTTACGAAAGCGCAAAATAGTGACGGCTAGAATATACGTCGTCATTTTCAATTCGATTTTGTTGAAAGGAATCTGATTATCCCGATAGAAATCTTGAGCGATGGTTTCGCATTTCTTTTGCGAGAGTCCTTTGAAAGGCCAATGCAACCCAGAGAATGTCCGCCAAAAGAAGGCGACCATGAAATATCTGATTCTGGCTTCATTGCCAATCAGTCGGACCATGCCTTTTTGCTTTTGCAAGGAAAAGCCAAGGGGGTGCAATGCATTTTCTAATTCATAGATTCTTTTCCGAACAGTCGATTCAGAGAAGAAATTGGTAGCAGCGAACTGAATCAAATTGAGCTCATTTTGCAGCAACAGGGTTTTAAGTAGCTGAAAAAAAGGATTTGATGCCAAAAGCTGACTGGTCAGTCGTTTATAGTCTGTTTTGGTCCCGTTAAATTTATACCCGGAACCATGTTTAGCAAGCAAAACTTCCGTTTCCTTTTCTTGAATGTTTGTCAGTTGTTTGGTCAAAGAGTCAAAACTCTTTTGAACGGAACGACGATCAAGACCTAATGTTTGGCTGATTTCTTCTATAGGAACAAAGCGCTTTTGCAAATATAAAAACCGGAGTAACTCGATGTCTTTTTTGAAACCACTCCCAAAAAAGGTATGGAACCGTTCCATGGATTTGCCTCCGTTCTAGTAAGTTCTTTGGTAAGAATTTCCTTTTATGATAGCACAAAAAACGGATATTTTTTTGTATTTGAATTTTGCATTTTTTTGTCTCTTTTAGTTGTTGAAACAAACTACAATTTGGAGTGGCAAATTTCCTCCACAAGTGAAGGGTGATCCGCCCTTCCAGTGAGCGGATACGAAAGGAATGCAAGAAATGCAAGCGAACAAAATAAAATCAAGAAAGAGTTTGGCTTTTTTACTACTAACTATTGGATTAATAATCACTTGTATTGGTCTACAGGCAAATGCTGATACCTATGATTTTGATTATCAAACCAACCAATCTGGACAATACATTACGGATGGTGTTGAACAAGGGAACACTTATAATTACGATTATGGCAATGGGGCTGGGGTCAATTTTGATGATGAGAACTATGTCAATTATGCAGATGAAGCCTACCTAAAGAAAAGTGTCAAAGAGGTAGCTGGACAACAAGGGTTATTTGATGTCACGTTAGACATTAAAGGCAATCAACTGAATAATCCCGTGGACCTCGTCCTTGTGATTGATTACTCCTCTTCAATGAAGGGAGAAAAATTAACCAATGCCTTAAAAGGGGTGCAGCAATTTGGTGCGGAACTAGGGGATTCCCTGACAAATGGTGCTATTCGTATTGGCATTGTTGCCTATAATCGAATAACATATTCCACCAATGGGTTCTCCACAGATATCGAGTATCTACAAAACTTTTTAGAACACACTGCGGAATCACATTCAGGAACATTTATGCAAAAAGGATTGATTGAAGGTCAACGGCTGTTGCTTGAGCAAAGCCGTCCAGAAGCTGAAAAGTTGTTTATCCATATCGGCGATAACAGTGCCAATCGCAGCTATTTACCTGCTGAAGATGCAACTATTTATCCCAATACAGGAGAGATCAATGATTATAACGGCTATCATACCGACAGTTATACGAAAGATTTTCAAACCGCCAACCCTGAATACCATACAACCAATAAAACTTCTAGAGACAGCTTCGCTGTTCCCGTCAGCAGTAAAGTGGTGACAGATGAAACATTAGGGACAATCGTTGCCATCAAAGAATCAAACTTTACGATTTATTCAGTGGCGACGGCACCTTCGGCAAGGGGCGAATACATCGCTCGTAATCTTGCAACTGAACCGGCTAATTATTTGACGACAGACGAAAATCTTAGCGGTCTTGGTTCAGCATTGAAGGAAATTGCGAACCACATTGATAAAACCATTCCAAATGGTACGATCACAGATCCTATAGGGGAAGGAATCCTTTTGCAAGGGGTCGGTAGTTTTGATGCCAATAGCTATCAGCTAGTCGGATGGCGCAAAAATGATCTAGGAGAATGGATTGAAGCCTCTGAGATTGTTGCATCTGTTCAAGTAACAGAAGCCAATCACACCATCTCGGTTAGCAACATTGCATTAGGTGAAAATGAAAAACTTACATTAACTTATCAGGTCCGATTAGATACAGAATCGGCTAAGTTTCAAGGCGAAACTTGGGTCTTGTGTAATGGACGCACGACATTGACTACCGGAGAGGATAGTGAGTATTTAGATTTCCCTATTCCTTCCATTAAAGCTCCTGTCGTAGAATTGGCTATTATCAAGAAGTGGCAAAATGTTTCTGCTGCTGAAATTCCTGAGCAAATTGAATACCAAGTTGAAAGGTCAACGCCAGTAGCTGCTGAAAGTTGGCAGACTTCCGATGTGTTAACACTGAATAAAAACGAGGGGTATCAAGGAATTCTCACAGAAGTACCTGTTGAAAATCAGAATGTAGTATTGCCAAAATTCAATAATCAAGGAGCGGATTTCTTTTATACGGTCAAAGAAGTCAATGTTCCAAAGGACTTTGAAAGTGCAGTAACCAATGAAGATGGTACCATCATTATTACTAATACGAAAAAAGAAACATCAAGTACTACCGAGCCAAGTATTATAGAGCCAAGTACGACAGAACCAAGTACAACGGAGCCAAGTACGACGGAGCCAAGTACGACAGAACCAAGTACAACAGAACCAAGTACAACAGAACCAAGTACAACGGAGCCAAGTACGACAGAACCAAGGACCACAGAACCAACAAAAACTGAGCAAACAGAAACGGAACCAAAAGGGACAGAACAAAGTAATGCAGGGACAAGTAAGGCGGGG
>NZ_JALAHI010000080.1 GCF_022711995.1 Enterococcus sp. | reverse complement strand
TGCCAATATAGTAAAGGTCATACAAGCATCCAATAATCAATGCAGTAATTATCAAATAGTTTTTAGGTAAATACCTAGCAGCACATAAAAAAGCAATCAACAGCAAATGTGCACTCGCTATATAATTATCTTGCGTCCATCGTTCAAGAAGACGGGTCAACTGTCCATCTAACAACATCATCAAGAAAAAAAATGCTCCAGCAAAGTACTTCAAATACGTATTTTTTTTCATTCTTATTTGTCACCCGCCAAACGTTTGATAATAGTAACTGCTTGAATATCATACATTTGTGCATAAGGTTTTACATAAACTTTTGTATCTAAGCCGAATTCATCTTTGGAAGTACGAATGACTGTACCAATAGCAAGATCAGCTGGAGAATTGCCTCCTAACCCAGAGGTTTGTACAACATCTCCTTCTTTCAATTTCGTACTACCAGTCAATTGACTGATAACCAAAGATTTTTCCTTTTGATCATAACCACTTAGGATGCCAAAAGTTTCACCATCTTTTCCGCTGATTCGAACAGGAAAATGATTTGAATTTTGATTTTCAGAAGTCAGCAGTTCGATTTTTGAAGACGCCGCATTCACTTCAATAACACGCCCTATCAAACCCTTTTGAGACATTACCGCCATATTGACTTCGACACCATCTTTTGTACCCCGATCCACAACAAGCATATCTTGCCATGTATCTGGCGAACGATTAATAACATTGGCAGTAATTTTTTCATAATTAGTCAAAGTTTCGTTCAACGCCAATTCTTCTTTTAATGACTCGATCTCCCGCTTGTAATTTTCATTTGACCGAGCAATTTCATCATAACTGTCAATTTTTTCTTTTAACCGTTCGTTTTCTTCATACGTTACAAAAAGTTTCTTTACAGAATTTGCACCGTTTTCGATCCAACGTATTGGAGCTGTAATCACTTTATCTACGATGCCAATCGTATCATTAACTGCCGATTGGGCGAAACTGGATGAATTCCCAACTGCTCTTCTAGCAATCGTCACACTCAACACAGAAACAACTAAAATCACAATAATTAATGTGATTATAATATTTTTATTAGGATTAAACTTTTTCACAAAGACACCTCAATGAGTTCCAAACTGATAGCCTTAATTTTACCACTAAAATGACGTAAACAAAAGTTAAGTTGCGCGTCTTAATGCTTTTTTTGTAATTAGCTTTCTGAAACTTTCGAAAATAAAAAAAGAGACCTAAATGTCTCTTAATCCTTACTTTGAATAACAGCAATAATTCCCTTTTCAAACGCAAAAGACGCTTCATTTGATATAAACTCATTACTAGCAAATGAGGTAGGGTACTCAACCTTTACATTTTTCAATAGATACTTACTTTCCATTAATGAAAGATTCTCAATGGGAGTCAGACAACAATATGCTAGATATTTCATTTCTTTTTCTTTCCTTATTGAATATTTTCCTGGTAAAAAGAAACGAATGCTATTCTGATTATCTAATATGCTAATATTATGGGCAAAAGGCTGAAAGCGTTCTTCTAATACAATCCATAAATTCGCTAAGAAATGATCGATCCTTCCGCCTGTTGCGCCAATGATATCAATCTCTGCATTAGGATAGTTCTCAATCGCCATCATTAAAGCAAGTTGTGTATCCGTATCGTCTTTTTCTGCAGGAGCTTGGAAAAAATTTTTTGCATTCTTTCTTACCAGCGCTCTTTCTTCTGAGGTAAGAGAATCAAAATCACCAATCGCAAAATCCAAAGGTAAATTCTCTTCTAGTAGATGAAACGATCCACGATCAATGCCCATATATTTATCATACTTCTTTAAAATCGGCCATGTTTGCTTTTTGCCACCTGCGACTAAAAGAATATTCATTTATTGCAACGCTTCTTTCAAAGCTGCGATCTGATCCGCAGGTCTGTCGGCATCATAGATATAGCTCCCAGCAACAAACACGTTGGCACCAGCTTCTAAACAAATTCGAGCAGTTTTTGGAACGATTCCTCCATCTACTTCGATATCATAGTGATACCCATTTTTCTCTTTCAATTGTGCTAGTTCCTTAATTTTAGCGACTGTTTCTTCAATGAAGGATTGTCCACCAAATCCAGGATTCACAGTCATAACTAAAACTTGATCACACATAGATAATACATGCTGAATAGCAGATACCGGCGTGCCTGGATTAATCACGATCTCTGCCTTTACATTTTCATTCAAAATCATTTGAATTGCTCGATGAATGTGGGGAGTAGCTTCAGCGTGAACCCCGATAATATCGGCACCAGCTTCAGCAAACGCATGAATATAATTCTCTGGCTGAGTAATCATCAAATGAACATCTAATGGTAATTTTGTTATTGGACGAATAGCCTTGACAACATTTGGTCCTAAAGTAATATTTGGAACAAATTGTCCATCCATAACATCCACATGAATGTAATCTGCGCCATTTTTTTCAACAAGTTCAATATCCCGTTGCAGGTTCGCAAAATCCGCACTTAAAATTGATGGTGCTAGTTTAATCATATCATTTCCCTCACTTATTTTTCTTTTTATAAATTGGACGACGATTTTCAATCTCCTCTAAAAATTGGACATAGTTTTTATAACGGGTAAGAGCAACTGTTTGTTGTTCAACGGCTTCTTTTACCGCACAATCTGGCTCGTTTATATGCATACATTCGCGAAAACGGCATTGATGCGACAACGCTAAAAATTCTGGAAATTGTTTTGGCAATTGTCCGCTATCAATTTCTAAAAAGTCAATTGAACTAAATCCTGGGGTATCAGCCACTAAACCGTCATATACCGATAACAACTCTACATGTCGTGTTGTATGTTTCCCTCGGCCTAATGACTCAGAAATTTCAGCTGTTTCCAAATCTAGCTCTGGAACTATTCGATTAAGCAATGTAGATTTTCCTGCACCCGATTGACCCATAAAAACTGTCAGACACTCTGGAAAGATTCTTTGTAATTCTAGAAGATCGCTATTATTTGCTTTTGAAACAATGACTTGATAACCAATTTGTTGATACAAAGCTGTGATTTTTTTAACTTCGCTTTGATCACTGACTAAATCAGTTTTACTCAAAAAAATGATTGGCTCGATTTCTTTATACTCTAGTGTAACTAAAAAACGATCCAATAAATTAAATGAGAAATTAGGTTGAACCAAGCTTGTTACCACTACGCCTTGATCCACATTGGCTACTGGTGGTCGTACTAATTCATTTTTTCTCGGCATTATTTCCAACAAGTATCCATCCGTTGGATTACTACTTTCAAAAATAACATTGTCCCCAACAAGAGGTGTTATTTTTCTGTTTCTGAAGTTACCTCTTGCTCGAGTTTGAAAGATAGTTTCTTCAGACTCTACATAATAGAATCCACTAAGAGCTTTGATTATTTGTCCTTTCAAAAATTCTCCTCCTCATTTCCTTTTATTGTAACATATTTATAACTCATGTATAAATTTCACACCAATAAAAAAAGCCTGAAGAGGAATCTTCAGACAAAAAAATCGGGAAGACAGGATTCGAACCTGCGACCCCTTGGTCCCAAACCAAGTGCTCTACCAAGCTGAGCTACTTCCCGATAATAGATATAAAAAATAAAAAGACTACGCGCCCAAGAGGAGTCGAACCCCTAACCTTTTGATCCGTAGTCAAACACTCTATCCAATTGAGCTATGGGCGCATATTAAGAAATGCCGAGGACCGGAATCGAACCGGTACGGTGATCACTCACCGCAGGATTTTAAGTCCTGTGCGTCTGCCAGTTCCGCCACCCCGGCTGATTACGATGGCAAAAGCGGAAAACGGGGTTCGAACCCGCGACCCCCACCTTGGCAAGGTGGTGCTCTACCACTGAGCTATTTCCGCGTATTCCTGATGCCGGCTAAAGGACTTGAACCCTCGACCCTCTGATTACAAATCAGATGCTCTACCAACTGAGCTAAGCCGGCAATTAAGTGCGGGTGAAGGGACTTGAACCCCCACGCCCGAAGGCGCTAGATCCTAAATCTAGTGCGTCTGCCAATTCCGCCACACCCGCATAGGTTATTACTATGAGCCGTACAGGGCTCGAACCT
>NZ_JALAHI010000079.1 GCF_022711995.1 Enterococcus sp. | reverse complement strand
ATATATTGCTGTATTAGGGGGACTCTTGCTAATTGCAGGGGTGCTGCAAGGAAAGAATCACTGGAAAAACAACAAAATATATAAAGAGAATATTCGGAAATATCAAAAAAAACATGAATTGACAGATTCTGAATTGAATCTATTAAAAGAAACGCTTGGAGAAGCGAAAGCCTTGATTCTTCGTTGGGAAGCTGCAAATAAAGGCAGCAAAGAATTAGCTAGTGTAGAGGCAAAAGAAGGTGGATTAAAATCTGCGAAAGAAATTTTTCAAGAGCTGATGGCGCACCCGCAAAAGATGCATCAACTAAATGCGTTTCTATACATCAAGCTCCCTGAAATCGTAGAGGCCTCTGAACGGGTAAAGCAGATACGTGAAACAAGCTTATCGACTAAACAAATTGAAGCTTCGGTGAAGTCTATGGTACAAACGATTGAGGTCATCTCAGCAAGTATCACAGATGATTATGAAGCAATCATTCAAGAAGATTCTGAAGAAATTGCCTTAGCAAAGAAAATTATTGGAGATAAATAATGGGAAAAAAGAAACAGTTTTATGAGGAGTATGATGCACTGTTTATCAAGCCAAAGCCACCTAAAAAGAAGAAACGACCTTTCTTGTCACTCTGGCAACGAGCAAATAAAGCACCTGTCCTTTCAACAAAAAAACAGGCCCAACAACCTTCGAAAAAAAACAGCAACTTAAACAGGCGGACACATACGCAAACAATCTCAAAAAAGTGGGCCATTATATTACCTATAGGTTTCCTTCTGATGATTCTGGTTATTGTTTATGCAAGCAATCATTCCGAGATCTTTTCAGATGATTATGAAGATGACTACAGTGATTATGTCGACGTTTATCCTTTGCAAGAAGCGGGAATTAAACGAACAGGCACAGTTGATGTGAGTCAACCGTTAGTCGCTACCCTTGATGATCCTACTATTTACTTTAACAAAGGCTACAAAATCGAAATCAAAGGGGATGTGGATATTGAACAGCACGAAGAAGAATTGTCTGTCTTACCTACAAATGGCGATTATCCTAGCATCACCTCTATTGCTTCACTATCATTTTATTCTGGTAGAGACTATCTGCGTTCAGTAAATATGAGTATGTCGGGAAACCTAGCTGCCAGTATAAGTAGATACTTACAAGTATCAAAAGGAGATGACCTCTTTTCTAAAGCCTATCCTCAAGAATCGCTCGACGATGTGCAAACAGGCTATGTTGTGAACTATGAAAAAGAGTCCTCTTATATTTACTTATCGATTCAGAGATATTTTATGTTCCCTGATGGAACGGGCGTTTGGCTAGAAACTTATTCAACAAGTGATCAGGAAACCGAACTTACCCCTGATGATTCTTTTAAAGAGATCAAAAAAGCTTATCGGGAAGATTTTGAATTTTTAGAGGATAACTTTTTATTAACCACAGATAATAGTGCTGATCAGTAACAGAGGCGCTTTAGCAACCTTTCAATTTAGGCAATCGAGAAAATGTGTGCTATTTTAGGTAACTAATAACTGTGCCTTTGAAGCTACCTTTTCATCATCAATGATTTCCCCATATTCGTTCTAGAATAGTCAGTGTTGGCAGAGTATCTACGGATTTTCTGCCAACATTTTTTTTGCAAAAAAGAGCACCTAGAAAATAAAATATAGCCCACGAAAACAACTTTACAGCAAAAAAACTTCGATGAGCCTTTCTAACATTAGAATAAGATTCAATTGAAAAACTGCCTATTTCTTCTCTAATAATGAATTGTACAGCCAAGTAAAGACGACTTTCGTGTATAAGTCATATATACCCAAATCGGAAACTTCTTCAAAAATTTTCTTAAAAAAACAAGCCACTAAACATTATCGTTACGTTTCCGAATGTCTTTCATTGCATTTATTCTCTTTGTGTAGTTCAATAGATGCAAGCTTTGAACGTTATGACAAGATTCTTGTGAGAAAGTTAGGTTTGCATAAGACGATAAAAAAGGCGAGAATTGCTGATCTTTTAATCGTTTAAAAGAAGCAAAGGTAGTATCGCACCATTTAGAGGGAACAAAGCAAATTTAGAAATACCACACTTTAAAAAATAACGTTAATAGAATGAAAAAGAGGGTTAATTCGTGAAAAAAGTATTAATCGTACATACAAACATTCAGAAATATGCTGGGACCAATGACGCAACAGGGCTTTGGTTAGGTGAAAGTGCTGAATTTATAGATGAACTCAATCAGCAGAACATTGAAGTTGATTTTGTAAGTCCTTTAGGTGGATTCGTTCCTCTGGATCCTAGAAGTATGAAGTATATTGATAAGGATATTATGAAGATCTATTTAGAAAAAAGTTTTGTTCAGGATGGTTTGATAAATACCAAAAAACCTAGTGAAATCAATTCAAGCAATTACCATGCGATCTATTTTACAGGTGGCCATGGTGTCATGTGGGATTTTCCCGATAATAAAGAAATACAAGAAATCGCTTTGGCCATTTATGAAAATAACGGCTATATTCTATCTGTTTGTCACGGGATCGCTGGGTTGCTTAATATCAAAGATCGAGAAGGTAATTTTTTGATTTCCGGGAAACGAATTACAGGATTTACTAAAACCGAAGAATTGTTAGCTGGGAAAATGAGAACAGTTCCCTTCTTTAATCAAAAAGCAGCGGAAGAAAGAAAGGCACTTTTTCAAAAAAAGCGATTTTATAAAGAATTTGCGGTAAAAGACGGCCGAATGATTACGGGACAAAATCCCTTTTCCGTACGCGCAGTAGCAAAATTATATCTTGAGGAGTTATAGATATGCAGACCATATTAGGAAGCAATGGGCAAATAGGTTATGAATTGGCAAAAGAATTATACAAAAATTACACAACAGACATCCGCTTAGTCAGCCGTAAACCTAAAAAAATCAATCCGACAGATGACGTAGTTGCAGCGGATTTAATGGACTACGATCAAACAAAAAAAGCAATCGAAAATAGTGATATTGTTTATTTCACTGTTGGTTTACCCATGGATTCTGCTCTTTGGGAAAGCAATTTTTTGAAGATCACAACAAATGTCATCAAAGCATGTATTGAATCCCACAGCAAACTTGTCTTCTTTGATAACACGTATATGTATCCAAAAGATCGTACACCACAGGATGAAAACACACCATTTTCTCCTGTAGGAAGAAAATCTGTCGTACGTTCTGAAATGGCAAAATTAGTTTTACATGGCATAGAAAACGAGGGATTAGAAGCCGTTATTTGTCGTGCGCCAGAGTTTTATGGTCCCAATAAAACCCAAAGTATAACAAATACACTCGTATTGAACAAAATTAAAAATAACGAGACCGTAAGCATCCCCGTCAGTAAAGATACTTTACGCACCTTGATCTGGACCCCAGATGCCAGCCGAGCAATGGCACTGATCGGAAACACAGCAAGTGCTTATCAGCAAACCTGGCATTTACCCTGTGACCAACCGCGGACATTCCAAGAGATAATCCATATTGCGGAAAAAGTACTAAATAAACCGTTAAAATATCGAGTCATTCAGCTATGGCAATTTAAACTAGCCAAGTTTTTCAGTAAAGAAGTCAAAGAATTGGACGAGTTACTGACGCGATATGAACAAGACAACATTTTTCTATCGGATAAATTCAAGCAAGCTTTTCCTGATTTTTCAATTACCACTTTGGAAGAAGGCATCTCTCGCGTGCTCACTGAAAAATAACTTGAACGGATGAAAAAGTGAGGTCTGTAATACTGATAAGTGAGCTTTTGTCCGTTAAAATTCATCAGGCAAGGGTCAAAAAATGGCGACGCAAACCGGACATACTTTTGCCCCTTTTAGAGAAGGAGCGATGGTAAAAAAAATTTAGCAAATCACAGCTGTCCATCAAAATCGAAGTTATCTCCACCGAGAGTAAGCTTTTTACTTTCCATTAACCGAATCAGAAAAGCTGTGATGCTATTTTTTGTCTTAATTCATACAAAAAAACTTCAAACAAAGCAACACGACTGTCCCTCTGTTTGAAGTTTTTTAGCAATACCTGAAATGAATTAAATGAAACCATCAACCATTAACTCATTGATGCTTTATTTATAAGCTGACTTTATCCCCCACTATTTGCTGCTTGATAGAAGCTCGATCTAAGCCATATTCTTTTTGCAGGAAATCAGGTGTGCCTACCTGACCGAATCGTTCATTAACACCAATGCGTTTTAACGAGATAGGACTACCGGTTTCAGCAAGGACTTCTGCGACTGCACTCCCTAATCCTCCAGTGATGGAATGATTTTCAATGGTGATGACTTGCCGTTTTCCTTGAACTTCTCGAATGATCAATTCTCTATCAATAGGTTTTATGGTAAACATATCGATCACTTCGCAGCTGATTCCTACTTCTGCTAATTCTTCTGCAACATGCAGTGTTTCTGCAACTAATTGTCCACTAGCAATCAACAGCAGGTCATCGCCTGCTCTTAAAATATTGCCTTTTCCTAGTTCAAAATTTGAGCCTTTTTCATAAATCGTAGGAACAGCTTTCCGATTGCCACGAACATAATGAATACCTGATAATTCACTAAAGGTTCTTATGATCCAAGCCATTTGAACCTCATCCGCTGCATCGCAGACGATCGACTGAGGAATCATTCGCATCAAAGCCACATCTTCCCATGTTGTATGGGTCCCACCATTGTGTCCGACTGCAAATCCCGGATCAGAACCGTAAATATTGATTGTATTGCCGCCGTAGCCGCCAGAAATAAACAGTTGATCGAATACACGACGCGTCGCAAACGGACCAAAGGTGTGGATAAAAGGCGTATAGCCAGTTAAACTCAACCCAGCAGCTACACCAACCATATTGGCTTCCGCGATCCCCATGTTGATAAATCGTTGTGGATGTTTATTGGCAATCGCTGTCCAGCCACTGGCGGAACCAAGGTCGGCATCTAACGCAACTAACTGGTTATTTTCATCCATGAGTTCCACCAATGTGTCAACAACACAAGTTCGCAACTCTTTACCGGTAGCGATGGTTTTGCTTAATGTAAACATGCTTTAGCGTCCTCCTTCGATTTTTATCGTCAATTCTTTGATTGCCTCTTCTGCTGCTTGATTGATTTCATCCGTGGTAAACTTCACGGAATGATTGGCATCAAGTTCTTCAAAGAATAGAACGCCTTGTCCTTTGATACTATCCAAAACAATACAAACCGCTTGGTCTTCGACAGCTTTACAACGCTCGATCGCCTCATCAATGGCTCGTATGTCTGCCCCTAACACTTTTTCTGTATAAAAGCCAAAGGCAGTCATCTTCTGCTGGATGTCAAAGGGATCAAGAATGTCTTTGGTTGGCCCATCTAGCTGTTTTTTGTTGTCATCAATAATGACGATACAGTGATTCAGTTTCAAGTGGGCAATGTATTGGAAGGCTTCCCAGCATTGTCCTTCATTTAGTTCGCCATCCCCGACGATCAAATAAACAAAATTGTCCTTGCCTGCTAAACGCAGACCTGTGGCGATCCCTGCAGCCATGGAGGTTCCCTGACCCAGTGAGCCTGTGGTGGCATCAACCCCCGGAGTTTTCCAACGATCTGGATGGGAAGGCAGTCTTGTGCCGCCCTCATTGATTGTCCACAACCATGACCGATCAAAGTAGCCAGTATTTGCTAATGCACTATAAAGTGCGGCGCCTGCATGACCTTTTGATAAGACAAGTCGGTCACGATCCGCCCACTGGGGATCTTTCGGATTGACCCGCAGCTGTTTGCCGTATAAAACGGCCAATAATTCAACAATTGAAAAGGAACCTCCTAGATGGCCTTGCCCCATTTTCTTGATGCTACAAAGTGTATCTAAACGAATCTTTGCCGCTAATCTTTCAAGTTCGTGGTATTCTTGTTCACTAATTGCCACTATTTCTCCCTCCATCGTCTATTTATTCAGAAACAGATTTCGCCCGGCTGTTTTTCTTGAAAATCGTCAATCCGATCAAGACAGCGACCACCGCAACTATCCCTGAGAAGATTGCGATTTGTCCGCCCATATTAGCTAAGTTTCCAAGGAAGATCCCTGCAACCCCATAGTCGGTATCAGAGAAAGTTGATCCTTGGAACCCAAGATCTCCCATGACGGGCATCAACAAAATCGGCATGAAGCTGATAATGATCCCATGAACAAAGGAACCAATGACGGCACCTCGCACACCACCTGTTGCATTGCCGTAAACACCTGCCGTTGCGCCACAGAAGAAGTGGGGCACCACACCAGGAATAATGACGGTTGTTCCTGTAAAGACCATGATGATCAAACTAACGATCCCACCGACAAAACTGGTTAGAAAACCAATTAGAACAGCATTCGGTGCATATGGAAAGACGATTGGACAATCCAATGCAGGAATCGCATTGGGAACAAGCTTTTCAGAAATCCCTTTAAAAGCTGGTACGATTTCCGCCAAAATCAGACGAACACCAGCTAAAATCACAAAGACACCCGCCGCAAAAGAACCTGCCTGCTGCAAAGAATAAATGATCGAGTTTGTGCCATTGCTAAGATTTTCAGTAATAAATTCGCTACCAGCAAAAATCGCTACGATCACGTACACAACCGCCATCGTAATCGTGATGCTAACGGTGGAATCTCGCAAGAAAGACAGGCCTTTCGGAAAATTGATATCTTCTGTCGATTTTTCCTTATTGCCGACGTATTTCCCAATCAATCCGCTCAATGCATAGCCGAAGTTCCCTGTATGCCCTAATGCGACGGAATCATTTTTGGTAATTTCTCGGGTAAACGGCTGTGCGATCGCTGGGAAAATCGTGTTGCAGATCCCTAATGCTAAGCCACCAAATAAAACTAGGTTAAAGGTATTCATCCCAGTAACACTCAAAATCACAGCAATCATGCAAGCCATATATAACGTGGCATGCCCAGTCAAGTAAATGTATTTAAAGCGAGTGATGCGGGCAATCAAAATGTTGAAAGCCATTCCTGCTAACATAATAAGTGCAGTATAAGTGCCGTAAGTCGTCAAAGCCAGTGCAACAATCGCTTCATTGTTTGGCACGACCCCTTGCATGTTAAACGCGGCTTGAAACATCTCACCAAATGGCGCAAGGGAGTTTTCGATCACGCCAGCTCCCGCAGTGACCACTAGAAAACCAACAAAGGTCTTGATTCCGCCTTTGACGATCGTTGCAACATCTTTTTTCTGCAGTACATTCCCCAAAACGGCGATCAGTGCGACTAAGATCGCTGGGGTACTAGCGATATCAACAAGAATATCTAAAAATTCGTTCATGACTGTCTACTCCTTTTTATAGTAATCCTTTTTCCTGACAAACGGTTTGAACTTTTTGCTTCAATTCATCGAGATCGATAATGCTGTCTAAGACCACAATCTCACCTAGATGCTGTGCGCTATCCGCTAAATCACCGCCAACAAAGAAAACATCTGCCATATCGGGTGCGGCACTTCCTAAATCATAATGGGATACTTCCACACCTGAGACCCCCAATTCATTTAAAACAGAATTGATATTCATCTCCACCATAAAACTTGATCCTAAGCCGGATCCACACACTGCTGCAAATTTCATTTTTCATCTTCTCCTTCTCTGATCACTTCAATTATTTGATCCGCATTCGTTGCGGAAAGTAACGCAGTTAGTTTTTCATTATTCGACAAAATTTTGGTTAAACTCGCTAACGCTTTTAGATGGAGCTCATTGTCAACCGCCGCCAAACAAATAAACACTTGAATAGGGTGCTGCGGATCATCATTCAAAAGTACTGGTTCTTTGACTTTTAATAACGACATCCCAATCGCATTGACCCCATCTTCTGGCCTCGCATGGGGCAAAGCGATGCCTTTCCCAATATGGATAAAAGGCCCGTGATCCACCACTTTGTTGATCATGGCGGTAATATACTGCTCGTCAATTTTATTGGCCTTTTTTAATGGTGCAGCAGCTTCTCGAATAGCTTCTTGCCAAGTCAACGGCACCTCGGTAAATTGAATGGTTTCTGCTGTTAATAAATCTGATAACATCGGACGTTGGTCTTCCCTTCTATTCAATTCTCGATTGATTTTTCTTTGCAAAATTTTTTTCAGCTTTTGCTTACTGATCCCTGCTTTTAAATCAACATACGGTAAGATCACTTCTAAAACATCTTCAATGGAATGCAACCCAGTTTTTGAAGGAAAGAATGCCGCTTGTACCTTTCTAAGCAGTTCATCCTTCTCTATGGGTGTCATAATCGGATTGATCACATAACATGGCCGTTTGGTTTTGATCGGCGCACTGGAAAAAATCAAATCAATCTCTTCATTGAAAGGAACATTCTCATACTCTTCGATCGAACGTGCCGGTAAAAAATGAATCTGGGGAAACAATTCCTTTAATTCTGATTCCAAAATCAAAGATGAACTGATGCCGCTGGGGCAGACGACTAGTGCATTCAATTGGAAGTAATCGCGTTTAGCCTTTTGCTTACTGATTTCTCCACCAAACAAAATCGTAAAATAACCGATTTCTTCATCAGGAATCGTGCCGACTAAGTTTTCTAAAGAACCCAGTGCTCGTCTCGTCAGTTCAAACAACTCATTGTATTGCAACTTGATTTCTTCGATCAGCACATTCTCTAACGGAAAACTGTAGCGGATCCGAAAGTACGCAGGAACAAGATGATAGAATGTGTTCATCAAAAGGCTCCGATAGTCCACAAACTCAATGGCTGCCAATCCTTCCATTTCGTGAATGATCTTACTGGCACATTCCAATAAAAATTCTAATGAAGAATCTTCAATATCTCCTTGCAGAATCGTTTTCAGTAGGATCGTTACATAAAGTTCTTCCGTGTCCCGATCTTTGATGACAGGAAATTCTGCTAAAAACTGCTGGCTGACTTGATAGACATGCAGCGACTGTAGAAGCGATGTTTCTGTCTCTGCTAAAGAAACAGTCGTTTCTGCCATCCGAAAGCATAAATAGTTGAGAAAGTAGAGCATTTCTTCAAAGCGACTCGGTACAATCACCAGATTGAAAGCAGCCAGTGTTACTGCCAAACGATCTCTAATCCGAACATAAATCGTTTTGTCCTGCTCATAGATTCCTTCAAACAAAAGTAAATTCCCATTTTTCGTATTGGATAACGCACTGACTTTTTGAAAAGCAAGAGTACGGATTGGATATTCTTCCCCTTCAAGATAGAAGCCATGTTTCCTAGAGTACAATAGTTGGATCTCTGATGCTGCAAGCTCCTCTCTGATTCCTTTTATATCCTTTAAGATCGTGTTTTTACTGACATAGAAAAGATCCTGAAACTGATAGACGGATAAATCTTTAACTGCCGCAAAAGCAAGGAGATAAATCATTGACCGCCGCTCTTCTTCTGAGAAAAATAACGTATTTTTCTGAACATCGAAAAGAATTTCCGTCCACTTTCGCTGAATTAGCGAAGGAACCAAAACTTTCCCTTGATGAACCGTGATTCTTTGATTCAACCGCTGTTCAGTGATTTGATTGATCTTAGCAATCTCAACTAAAAATTCCTCATAATTCCACTTCGTTAAATGAAGAAATGTCTCCACATTTGGTTCTGAAAACAGATACGTTAATTTGAAATGAATCATATTTGTTACCCCCACCTAAACTATAGCTTGGCCAAAATGAAATCGCCATCATTTCTCGGTACAACTGAAACTTCGTTTTTTTTAAACGCTGGACCGAACATAATATTTCAAGGTTTACCATACCATTTTCGGAAAGAAAACGAGTAAATTTCCATTTTAATTTTTGTCTACTATTACTTGATTATGAACGAGGAGAGTTGTCACACCCTTTTCTACCCACAAAGAGCAAAAAAACGATTTAGATACTTGCTTTTTTGCAAGAACAAAATCAAATACGGGGCTGTGCCATAAGTCTCCTACAAGTAACACTATCCGAATAATATCTATTATTGCTCCTACGGTGCAGTGGCTCCTCGTCGCAAAAGTCAGAGGAATCTATCGCAATAGAAATTGATTCGGATTAACTTGTTGGATTTTGACTTATGTTACAGTTCCTAGTATTGCTCCTGCGGTGCAGTGGCCCTCGTCGCAAAAGTCAGAGGAATCTATCGCAATAGAAATTGATTCGGATTAACT
>NZ_JALAHI010000078.1 GCF_022711995.1 Enterococcus sp. | reverse complement strand
GGTTTCTTAGGTGAAGAAACATTTGAAGGCGGCTAAGGTGAAAACTACTCTTTAGAATTGGGTTCAAACTCTTTTATTCCAGGTTTTGAAGATCAATTAGTCGGTGTTAAAGCGGGCGAAAGCAAAGAAGTAAACGTAACTTTCCCTGAAGATTATCAAGCAGAAGACTTGGCAGGCAAAGATGCGGTCTTCAAAGTAACTGTTCATGAAGTCAAAGCAAAAGAATTACCTGAATTAGATGATGAATTTGCGAAAGACGTGGACGACAGCGTTGAAACACTAGCTGAATTAAAAGAAAAATACCGTCAAGAATTAACTGAAACAAAAGAAAAAGCAGCGGAAGACGCAAAAGATGAAGCTGCCATTCGTCAAGCAGTGGAAAATGCAGAAATCGTTGAATTACCACATTCAATGGTTCATGATGAAGTTCACCGCTCAATGGATGAGTTCTTGAACAACATGCAACGTCAAGGAATCTCACCAGAAATGTACTATCAATTGACTGGTTCAACAGAAGCTGACTTGCACCAACAATTTGAAGGTGAAGCAGAAACTCGCGTGAAAACAAACCTTGTGATTGAAGCAATCGCAAAAGCAGAAGGTTTGGAAGCAACTGAAGAGGATATCGAAAAAGAAATCCAAGAACTATCAGAAGCTTACAACATGCCTGTTGACCAAATCAAACGCGTCTTGACAGAAGATATGTTGAAACACGACATCACAATGAAGAAAGCCGTTGAACTTGTAACTGGTACGGCAAAAGAAGCTTAATTTTCATCAAAAGAGCGGCAAACGTCTTTTACGATGTTTGCCCTTTTTGATTGAAAAAAGCATTTGGATGCTTGTTTCATATCATCAATTTTGCTCACTTTGTCTTTTTCGAGCTGCAAGGCCGCAACTGGTTTTGTCACTGTGGATAAATGCTAAGAAAACGTAATGGCCATGAGAAATAGCTTTTTCTTTCATATGAGTTATGATAAGATGATTAAAGACTGTAAAGATAGTAAAACCAATTCCACTCCTTTACAGGTTAGAAATTTATCAAGGGGTGAACAGTATGTACGACAACACAAATGGAAATGACGCTGTTCGTTGTTCATTTTGCGGAAAGTCGCAAGAAGAAGTAAAGAAGATCGTTGCCGGTCCTGGTGTATACATATGTAATGAATGTATCGACTTGTGCAAGGAGATCATTGACGAAGAGTTCTATGAAGAAGCAATTCGCGAATTTACTGAAGTGCCTAAACCACAAGAATTATTGCACATATTAAATGATTATGTCATCGGACAAGATCGGGCGAAAAAGACACTTGCTGTAGCGGTCTATAATCATTATAAACGGGTAAATGTCGAACCGACTGCCGAAGATGTCGAGTTACAAAAAAGCAATATTTGTTTGATTGGACCAACTGGTTCTGGGAAAACATTTCTTGCGCAAACGTTAGCTCGATCATTGAATGTGCCTTTTGCCATTGCGGATGCAACAAGTTTGACTGAAGCTGGTTATGTAGGGGAAGATGTCGAAAATATTCTACTGAAACTTCTGCAAGCGGCTGATTACAATGTCGAAATGGCTGAAAAAGGAATCATTTATATTGATGAAATCGATAAAATCGCTCGTAAAAGCGAAAATGTGTCCATCACCCGAGACGTGTCTGGTGAAGGGGTACAACAAGCATTGCTGAAGATCCTAGAAGGAACACAAGCCAGCGTGCCGCCTCAAGGGGGACGGAAACACCCGCATCAAGAAATGATCCAAATCGATACGACGAATATTTTGTTCATCGTTGGCGGAGCGTTTGATGGGATTGAAACCATCGTTAAGAATCGAATGGGTGAAAAAACGATTGGTTTTGGAACGAATAATAAGCGTTTTTCTGAAGATGAAAGCATCATGCAACATATCATTCCAGAAGACTTATTGAAATTTGGTTTGATTCCAGAATTTATCGGCCGCTTGCCAGTGATGGCAGCATTAGACAAACTCACAACTGATGATTTGGTTCGTATTCTGACAGAGCCAAAAAATGCGTTGGTGAAACAATACCAAAAATTATTGGGATTGGATGATACCGAGCTTGAGTTTGAGCCTGAAGCCTTGCGAGCGATTGCGGATAAAGCAATCGAACGAAATACGGGTGCTCGTGGACTGCGTTCCATTATCGAAAACATCATGATGGATGTCATGTTCAACGTTCCTTCGGATGAAACGATCAAGAAAGTCATCATTACCGAAGAAGCAGCCAAAGAAATTGGCGAACCGACAATCATTTACAACGAAGAAACAAAAAAAGCAGTTTGATTTTAATGAGGGACTGTGCCATAAGTCATTATCCAACAAGTTCAACCGAATCATATACTATTGCTACAGATTCCTCTGACTTTTTGCAACGAGGAGTCACTGCACCGTAGGAGCAATACTAGTTAATGTTCGGATATGGTTACTTGTAGGAGACTTTTGTCACAGCCCCTTTCTTTCTGATACCAACAGAGACTAGAAAGGAGCGAACAGATGAAAGTACATGATGCAGAAATCGTGATCAGTGCTGTTTCACCAGCACAATATCCGGATACCCAGTTGCCGGAAATCGCATTAGCGGGTCGGTCCAATGTTGGAAAATCTTCCTTCATCAATACTTTGATCAATCGAAAAAATTTAGCCCGGACATCTTCCAAACCTGGTAAAACTCAGACACTAAATTTTTATTTGATTGAGAATGCATTGCACTTTGTAGATGTACCTGGGTATGGTTATGCGAAAGTTTCCAAAACGGAGCGGGCAAAGTGGGGCAAGATGATCGAGACGTATCTTGCAGAGAGACAACAGCTGCGGGCAGTGGTTTCGCTGGTTGATTTGCGCCATGCGCCGTCGCAAGAAGATATCCAAATGTATCAATTTTTGAAATACTACGAGATTCCCGTCATCGTTGTGGCGACAAAAGCTGACAAGATTCCGCGAGGAAAATGGAATAAGCATGAAAGTGTAATCAAAAAAGCGTTGGAGTTCGATCCAGCAGATACCTTCATTCTTTTTTCTTCCATCACCAAGCAAGGAAAAGAAGAAGCTTGGCAAGCGATAGAAGCCGCCATTAAATAATCTTTGAGATAAAAAAGGACTGTGCCATAAGTCATCATCCAACAAGTTCAACCGAATCATAGTCTATTGCTATAGATTCCTCTAACTTTCGCGAAGAGGAGCCACTGCACCGCAGAAGCAATAAGATCTATTATTCGGATAGTGTTACTTGCAGGAGGCTTATGGCACAGTCCCTTTTTCCTACGATTAGTCAAGAGAAACGAAAAAGAGTGTCAATTTAATTTTATTAATATGATTGTTGAGTATCTTTACCCATGTCAAATAACCCTCACTTTGTTCATTTTTTTAAAGAGAGGAAATAGTTGTATAATTATCTTATATTAATGGTCCATTGAGACCGTGTACGAGTAATCGTACCTTGTCCCATTCCTAACCATGGCATGGAGACACTTT
>NZ_JALAHI010000077.1 GCF_022711995.1 Enterococcus sp. | reverse complement strand
TCCGAAAAAACAAGGGTCCACTACGCAAAACTAATTTTCCTATGAGTTTGTTGGGTGGTTAGGACGAAACGGCGGGGCAGCGCCATAGAGCCGCTTCTGTCCGTTAAAACCGCCCAATAAAAACATAGGCTGGAAGGACTGCTTTGCAGGACTTCCCCTTAACTTGATTTATAGAACAACATCAGGAGAAAAAATGATGGTTCTTTGACAACTGAATACTCACCAAGGAGTGATGATTTTTGAAAGCTTATAATCAGAAAATCATTGAAACTCCCACGTACCTTGAAATTTATGATTATGAAGCAATCATTACTCCCAAACAAAAAGCAGACAAAAATGAAACCAACCCAAAACGACAAAAAGAATTAGCTTGGCTTTATGAAGAAGATACGACTACCGACAAAAGAAAAAACTATGATGAACTATCTGCCCAAGGACAATACGACAGTTTAAAACGAAAACAAAAATACTATCAAAATATGCGTTTTGAAATCGCCCGACTCGTGGACACAAATTTTGACAATCAGACAAAATTTTTAACCCTCACTTTCAGAGAAAACATTCAAGACATTGCTTATGCGAATAATGAATTTAAAAAATTTATCAAACGACTAAACTACAAACTCTATCACACAAAAAAAGCAAATCTAAAATACCTAGCCACGTGGGAAAAACAAGAACGAGGTGCGATCCATTACCACATTATCTTATTTACCTTCCCTTTCATATCCGTGAATCGTCTTACTACGATCTGGGGACATGGATTTGTCAAAATCAACAAGATTGATGTGGATAGTATCGAAAATCGTGGGCGCTATATCAGCAAATACTTCGATAAAGATTTGGATATGAAAGAGCATAAGAAAAAAGCCTTCTTCAAATCCCGCAACCTCAAAGTGCCCAGCGTCACAAAACAACTGGTGGAGCAACCCTTTGATACCACAAATCAAGACGTACTTTATACCAATGAGTACCTCGTAAGACGTCCGATATTTTACAGTGCGATAAACGAAAGCGGAACTCCAGAACAAGTGATGGATTTTCAAGAAAGCACTGTTCGCTATACCAAGATAAAAAAATAATTCATTATTCCCTACGCAAAATTCAAAGGAAGTGAGAATATGACCGAAATGAAAATTTTACTCAGTGATGACCAGATGGGCATCATTTCTACTCAACTATCTGATTTAATCACAACTGAAATCGAAAAAATTAAGACACAGGAAAACCTGCAACACCGCTATATGAATAAGAAGCAGACTTGTAACTATCTACAAGTTTCCAATAATACGTTAGATGGCTGGATTAAAGAGGGCTTACCCCTTATTCAAATCCACGGTTCTAATAGATTTGACCGTATCGCCATTGATCAATGGCTAGCAAGCCTAGCAAAATAATTCCGACATCGTTATACTCCATATATAGTATTTGATTTCGGCTCGCAAACTCGGAGGGAAATACTATGGCAATTAGCAAAACAGAAAATGAGACTTACCGTTTACGGCTTTACTATCCACAAGATATCCAAGAGATGATAGGCGTAAACAAACTTTATTCTAAAACTTTCAAAACTAGAAAGGAGGCAAAAGCAGCAGAAATTGATTTTTATGCCAAGATTAAAGAGCTACGGGAAAACAAAGAAAAGAACGCTTTTGAATTAGGTGGCGAAGCACTGTTCAAAGATTTCTATGCAGATATCTGGATTGATGCTTATACAGCTGGCTTAACTTCTCGAAACACGAAGTCTCCTACTCCTGTCACAATCACGAATACAAAAGATATTTTTCGACTTCACATCTTACCAATGTTCGGAAAATACACGTTGAACTATCTGAATCAAAACAAAGCCTTTGTTCTAAAAATCATGACTCAAAAGGCTGCCGAATACGCAAACTTCAAAATACTACGTAGCTACGTTAATTCTATTTTCGATTGGGCAGAAGAGCTTGAATACATTGAACGGAATAAACTAGAAAAATCGCTTAAACGAATCAATGCTACTAAGAAAAACCAATTACAAGAAGCTAAGAAAGAAGAAGATTTATACCTTTCCTTTGAACAACTTCAAGAATGGCTAACTGCCGTCCAAAGTGATTACGAAAGTGGACAACTGACTTTACAAGACTATGTATTATTTCTAACTACCTTCTTTTTATCTGATCGAAAATCAGAAACTTACGCTATCAAATGGAAGAACGTGAATTTCACTACCTCCCAGATTACGATTGGAAAAGCCTTGGATAAATTTGGCAATGAAAAAAGCACAAAAGGGAATAAAACGACAATCTTCCATATTCCAAATGAGCTAAAGCAATTACTTCAACAGTGGAAAGTCCAACAAAAAGAAGAACTAGCTCAATTTGAATTCGAACAAACCGAAGAACAGCTACTCTTTACCTTCTTTGATGATAAAGGGAATATCAATCAAAGGCTTCATACAGATTATTTGAACTACCGTATGAAGTCCATTGAGCGACGACATAAACACCTTACCCATGCGACTCCACACAAGTTACGGCATACTGGGGCAACTTTAGCCAAACAAGCTGGTGTGGCTCTGGAACAAATTTCTGAGGCATTGACTCACAGCGATACCAACATCACACGAACTTATGTAAATACACCAAACGTGATTCAAATGCCCATTGGTGAAATTGCCTATCGTAAATTGTCTCAAAAAGAGTCAGACCGGAATGGTGTCAACAATGGTGTCAACTCAAAAAAAGACGTTTCGCAAACTGGATTGCGAAACGCCTGAAAGTATTGATATAAAGCTGTTTTTAACGTTTTGAAAACTGTGAAGCTTTACGGGCTTTTTTAAGACCTGGTTTCTTACGTTCGACCATACGTGCGTCACGAGTAAGTAAGCCAGCGCGTTTAAGAGCTAGACGGAAATCAGGATCTACTTGTAGCAATGCACGTGCGATACCGTGACGGATTGCACCTGATTGTCCAGCATATCCACCACCATTTACGTTTACAAAAACATCATATGATCCTTTAGTTTCTGTAACGCCGAATGGTTGGTTGATTACTTCACGCAAGTCAGCGTGTGGGATGTATTCTTCAACATCTTTTTTGTTAACAGTAATTTTACCAGTACCTGGTACTAAACGTACGCGAGCTACTGCATTTTTACGACGGCCTGTGCCGATATATTGAGCTTGTGCCAATGAAATTCCCTCCTATTAGATTAAGTTTGTGATGTCCAATACTTCTGGTTGTTGTGCAGCATGTGGGTGTTCAGCGCCAGCATAAACATGAAGTTTCATTCCTTGTTTACGTCCTAAAGTGTTTTTAGGAAGCATGCCTTTAACAGAAGTTTCGATCAAACGACGAGAATTTTTAGCACGTAATTCTCCCGCAGTGACTGATTTCAATCCGCCTGGGAAGTTTGAGTGACGGTAATAAATTTTATCGCTTGCTTTGTTACCTGTTAATTTGATTTTTTCTGCATTAATGACGATTACAAAATCACCTGTATCCACATGAGGTGTGAATGTTGGTTTATTTTTACCACGTAAGATAGATGCCACAACTGCTGAAAGGCGTCCCATAGGAACATCAGTTGCGTCTACTACGTACCATTTACGTTCTACTTCGCCTGGTTTGGCCATATATGTTGTACGCACGATTTTTTTCCTCCAATTCAATTTCACGAATGTTTGACATACACTTGAGTTTCCGGGGCTCTCATGGGGCAAACAATACCATATAACATAATACCGTCTTAAGCGCCATATGTCAACGTGTTTCGCTATTTTTTTGAAATTCCCCTTCAAATCTTTTCCGAAAAATTTCACTGTCGTTTCTATAAAATCGAATTGTACTTTTATACAAATATTACGTATATTTTGTATACTCCTTCCAAGTAATGCCATTGATTTTCTTTGCCAAACCGCTAATAAACAGCAGTCACAAGAATCCTCTCGCGAACATATTGTATAAATATTTACTTTTTCTCTTGATTTCTTATTTTTATTCTGTTACGATAGCTTCATCTTACTTGAACTTAAGGATGGGAGTTAATCATGATGAAAGAAAAAGTAATTTTAGCGTATTCTGGTGGACTTGATACGTCTGTTTCCATTAAATGGCTGACAGATCAAGGATTTGATGTAGTGGCGTGTTGTTTGGATATCGGCGAAGGCCGTGATACACAATCGATCAAAGACAAGGCGCTCGCTGTGGGTGCCATCGAATCCTATGCGATTGATGCCCGAGAAGAGTTTGCCCAAGACTTTGCATTGATTGCCTTACAAGGGAATACCTTCTATGAGAACTCCTATCCGCTGGTCTCTGCCCTTTCTCGTCCATTGATTGCCAAGAAGTTGGTGGAATTAGCTATCGCTACAGGAGCGACTACCGTTGCTCACGGCTGTACCGGTAAAGGAAATGACCAAGTCCGGTTCGAGGTCGCGATTGCCGCATTAGCCCCTCACTTGAAAGTCATTGCTCCGGTTCGGGAATGGAAATGGTCCCGAGAAGAAGAGATTGCCTATGCCGCTGAAAAAGGGGTGCCGATCCCTGCCGATTTGGATAACCCTTATTCCATTGATCAAAATCTTTGGGGACGGGCTTGCGAATGTGGGGTCTTAGAAGATCCGTGGGCAACTCCCCCTAGAGGCGCTTATGCTATTACGCAAGAATTGGAAGATACTCCTGATGTACCGACGATCGTTGAAATTACTTTTGATCAAGGGATTCCTACCGCATTGGATGGCGAAACATTGAATCTGGCCGAATTGATCATGAAAATGAATCGTTTAGCCGGCGAACATGGCATTGGCCGGATCGACCATATCGAAAATCGCTTAGTGGGGATCAAATCTCGTGAAGTCTACGAATGTCCGGGAGCAATGGCTCTGATGACGGCTCATAAAGAATTAGAAGACTTGGTTTTTGTTCGCGAGTTAGCCCATTTCAAACCAATCATCGAGCAGCAACTGGCGCAAGTGATCTATGACGGTCTCTGGTTCAATCCATTAACCGATGCCTTGATTGCTTTTCTAAAAAGTACACAAGTCTATGTCAATGGCGTCGTGCGTTTGAAATTGTTCAAAGGCAATGTCATCTGTGAAGGACGCAAATCGGAGAACAGTCTTTATGATGAAAACTTGGCAACTTATACCTCTGCCGACACCTTCGACCAACATGCGGCGATTGGGTTCATCAAATTATGGGGACTGCCTAGCAAGGTCCATGCAGAGATTCAGGCACAACAGCAATTCACAGAAACACTGATGTAGTTAATGAGGTGATTTTCGCCTTTTGAGGGTGAAGTCGCGATTCTTTCGAGGTGAGCAAAATGGCAAAACTATGGGGCGGTCGTTTCGACGGCAAAAATGAAGCATGGATCGATGCCTTTGGAGCGTCGATTCCTTTCGATCAATTATTAGCAAAACAGGACATTCAAGGCAGTTTGGCTCACGTCAAAATGCTGATCCACACGGGGATCATTGATGAAGCAGATGGCAACAAAATCATTCAAGGCTTGTTAACGATCCAAGAGAAATTGGCAGCTGGTGAACTGACCTTTTCGATTGAGAACGAAGATATTCATTTGAATATCGAGACCTTTTTACATGAAGAAATTGGACCCGTCGCTGGCAAACTGCATACGGCTCGGAGTCGGAATGATCAAGTTGCGACGGATATGCACTTGTACTTGAAGGATGTGGTAAAGGAAGTCATCGACTTGATTGCGGCGTTCCGTCACGTACTAGTGGAGCAAGCTGAAAGCAATATCTACACGATCATGCCCGGCTATACTCACCTGCAGCATGCACAGCCGATTTCTTTTGCCCATCACTTGTTAGCCTATTACAGCATGTTGACCCGCGATCAAGAACGATTTACAGAAAGTCTCACTCGGATCGATATCATGCCCCTAGGCAGTGCTGCATTGGCTGGCACCACATTTCCTATCGACCGTGCCTATAGTGCGCAAGAATTAGGTTTTGGCTCTATTTACAGCAATAGTCTGGATGCCGTTAGTGACCGTGATTTTATTCTGGAATTTTTGAGTAATGCTGCGATTTTGATGATGCATCTTTCTCGCTTTTGTGAAGAGTTGATTCTATGGTGCAGCCATGAGTTTCAATTCGTGGAATTGACGGACACTTTCTCTACTGGTAGTTCAATCATGCCGCAAAAAAAGAATCCTGACATGGCGGAGTTGATCCGCGGCAAAACAGGACGTGTCTATGGCAATCTTTTTAGTTTATTGACGGTCATGAAAGGTCTGCCTTTGGCTTATAACAAAGATTTCCAGGAAGACAAAGAGGGTATGTTCGATACCACCGAAACCATCCTGCAAAGTTTGCAGATCATGACTGGAATGATCCAAACGATGCAAGTCAACCATGAGCGAATGAAACGTTCGACAGAAAAAGACTTTTCCAATGCTACTGAACTGGCGGATTACTTAGCAGGTAAAGGAATTCCTTTCCGGCAAGCCCATGAAATCGTTGGTAAGTTGGTGAGTGAGTGCCTCAGTAAAGGCATTTATTTGCAGGATATCCCACTAGAAGAGTATCAAGCGGTCCAGCCAGTGATCGAATCTGACATTTACGATAAACTAGACTCCTATACGGCGGTCAAGAACCGGCATTCTTACGGTGGTACCGGATTTGACCAAGTCAAACAACAGATTAAAGCCGCCAAACAATCCCTTGCATTGGCATAAAAAAAAAGGCTGCAGAAGAACTAGCTAAACAAAATAATTCCAGCGATGATAAATGAATGGTGTGAGCCATTGCCTATTTGCGAATCGGTTCTGCTAACTGCAGAGACAATCTCATCGTTTGATTATTCTGTTTGCTGAAGGACTTCTGTCAAAGCCTTTTTTGTGTCTATCAGAAATACGAAAGCCTGTGCTTTATACATTCTGATAGTGAAAAAATTGTTATCGTTTTCCTATACAAGTACCTGTTGGATTAAGAACACCTTACCTTTTGATTGTTACCTATCTTAATCAAAAATCATCTAATCAAAATTCGTATCCTTTAGCAATTTTCCTGCTGTATTAGCGACTCGCCAATCGCACCTCCTGGATGCCATTGCACATACATCTCTGGAGTTAATTTTCGAGTTTCTTGCAAGAGTAAAGATAGCTTTTGTAAGACAATGATTTGGACCAATACAGACAAGCGAGGTGGCTTATTTAATGGATCCCCTTCTTTATGGACGGCCACGCATAGAGAGACGTCTGACAAATGACTTAGCGTAGAGTCCTTTCTTTTGGAAACACCAATCATTTTGGCGCCATTCTTTTTAAGTGTTTCAACCGTATAAAGCAACTCTTTGGTTTCGCCACTGTTAGAAATAGCGATCACTACATCCCCTGCTTTTACTTGCCCACTTGAACCATGGACAGCTTCTGTTCCATCTAAAAAGTAACTTGGCGTACCCGTAGATGAAAACAGCGACGCCACATAACCTGCGACATAAGAAGGCTTGCCGATTCCCGTTACATGGACTCGTCCCCCTGCAGCTTCGCTTTTAAGAATCAACTCTTTTGCTGCCTCTAAAGATGCCTCATCGATGTTGTTCATCGCTATCGCCAATTCATCTAATACACACTGATCATACCCCAATGCCATTTCTTCACCTGATTTCTATTTATTGAAAATTGAATAATCTTTCGTATCCATAGGCGTCGTTTGAAAGAAAAATTTGATACCTTTCCCTTGGATTTCACGTATCGCTGTTACTTCTTCTTTTGTAAAGTACTCATCGATTTTCTTTAAGAGAATTCGGCTTGCCGGATAAGGTAGTTGTACCTCTTTTGAAGAAAATCCCTTATTCACGGCTTCTCTTAGCGCACTAATATTTTTAAAGATAATCATCACATTGCATTTTTCTTCGCTGTCTTGTGCTAAAAAGTCTAGTAATTGATCAACTGAGAAGATACTAACTTTACTTTTATTAGAAATACTGAGCTGCAAGACTTTCTCTAGGAAAGGGTCATTTTTATGAGTAGGATCCACGATCAGGATATCACTAGCATTGATAAAATTATTCCAATTCAATGCTACAGTTGCATGCAATAAGCGTTTGTCCACTCTGACTAATTTCACTCTCTTACTCATAGATCTCACCTGCCTGCTCACGCTTGTCATTGTCACTTAAATAATTTGCTAATAAATAAAACTGAATCTTCCCTTGAAAACTTCCACGAATATCGATATGAAACAACTCTTCAAACCGCTTGATTTTATAGACTAATGTATTTTTGTGTAAGAACAAACTCTCTGCTGTCTGTGTCAAATTGTAATCGTTTATATACAACTGTCTTGCAATGCTGATCAGTTCAGCCGTATCAATTTTATTGATGACACCATTCAAATAATCAAACAAACCCGTTATGTCTTGTTGCGGGACTCTACTTGCCAAATAGTTCAAGACATAATCCCAAAAGTGAACGATTTTTGGTCCATTCATTGCAAGATTTTCTTTTAACCACATGGTATGCTGGTAACTTGACTGGAAAAGCCGCGTCTTATTTTGAACACTGCCAACGTAAAAATAGCAGTCGCTTAGCCCCCATTCCTGCAAGTCATGAATAAAGCTGTCTAAGTATTCTTTAACCGTCAATTCCATCAAATTTTTAGGAACGACTTTAAACATAATGATTTCATTATCTGCCATTAGTGAATAAATGGTCTCGTCTTCATTAATCTTATACTTCAAGTCTGTTACTTCTTGAACGTCAAATGCCGTTTCTTTGACTATACGAATAGCAACTCTAGGCTTAGTTCCATCAATATGCAGCTCTTGACTCAGTCGCACTACTTCATCGATCCTAAAATTCCGCGTAGTAATCAGCGCTTTGATCAACTGCTCTTCCAAACTTAAGCTTTGGCGTGCTGCTTCTTGATTCATCTCAAAAATGATTCTCGTTTTAAGTGACTCCGACAACAAATTTGCTACGATGCTTAGACTGTCATCCTGTCCATTGACCCACAAATAACCATAGTCTTTTCCTTCAACAGTGAGTTTATAAAAATGATCGTCTTTGTTTTGTTGGCTTAGATCAATCCGTGAACCAGCTTTTTCTTCATCACTGCAGGAAATAACTTTTCCATAATTATCTATAAGGCCAATGGTATATTTGGGATTTTCTTGTACAACAATAATAAATTCTTTAAAAATTTGCTCCAAATTCATTATATTCACCTCAAGCTAAAAAATAGGGATCCAGCATAAACATAACACTGCTTATCAACAAATTTTTAAAGAATTATTGCACTTAATTCGTCAAATTGTAGTACTTTAGCATGGTTAAAATTTTATTATCAACGGATGTTGTTGTTTCTTTGACCGGCCGACGAGCGGGGCCTACTTCCGCGATTTGAGCCAGTTCCAGTGATCGTTTTAATATTGAAGGGACCGTTCCTAATTTCAACGCTCCTCGCAACGCTTCAATGTCATTTTGTAGTGTCTCAGCTAATTCCCAGTCCTTCTTTCGAATCGCTTGATCCAAATGCACGATGGTTTCGGTGATCAAATTGCTGGTTCCAGCTATTGCTCCTGATGCACCTAACTTATAGCCATCTAAAATCTTCGAGTCGGACCCAATCAATACTTTAACACCTGTACCATCTGTTACCTCTAAATACCCTTTTAGATTGTCTAAGTCGCCGCTACTGTCTTTAATTCCTAAAACATTAGGTAATTTTGCCAATTCTTTTAATACTGCTTTTGAAATATTACAACCGGTATTCTTAGGAATATTGTACAGAATAATTGGTATTTTTACACTATTTGCTACTTTTTGATAATGTTGTAAAATTTCTTCATCGGAGGGCGTAATAAAATAAGGAGTGATGACGGATAAAGCATCGGCACCTAGCGACTCCGCTTTTTGTGATAGTTCGATCGTTTCTTTTGTAGAACATGCCCCGGTTCCGACATAAACAGGCACTCGTTTTGCCACATGATCAATGACTGCTTTTGAAAAAGCCATTTTTTCTTCTGAATTTAACACATGAAATTCCCCATTACTTCCTAAGGGGAATATTCCAGACACACCTTTTTCAATCAGATGATCCACCAAGTTTTCCATTGCCTCATAATTAATGGTTTCAGCTGCATCTCTATAAAAAGGGGTGACAATTGGGGTAATGATTCCTTCAAACATCCTTTAGTCTCCTTCACTCAGTAACTGTTCATTCGTTAAAACAACACTTTCTTTTGCAACAGTAAAACAACTCTCAACAAATACATCCAGATCAATCGTCTCGGCAGTTGTGCCTTTCATATATAAATCAATAAACATTGGCAAGTTTACACCAGTCACCACTTTATGCTGGTATTTTTTGGTCAACGCCGTCAGTACATTGGAGGGTGTTCCTCCAAATAGATCAACTAAAGCAATCGTTGGCCCACTAATGGTTTCAAATAATTCATTGGCTTCTGTCAAAAAGTTTTCAAAAGATTTATCGGGAAGCAGTGATAGGCTATAGACATTCACCGTCTTTCCGACGATCATTTCAGCAGAACGAATCAATTCTGCACCAAATGATCCGTGCGTTGCTACGACTAGATTCAAATTAGTCATTCTCTTTCTCCTTCATAGTTTAGCAATTTGCTCAAAACAATATCTGTTGAAATTTCGCAGGTTCTTGCTTCCGACTCAATCGTTCTGGCACCTGTGTGGGGTGTCAGGTAAAAGTTTTCTCGAGCAAGCAATGGTTCTCCGGGTTTCGGCGGCTCTGAACTAAAGACATCAAAACAAGCGCTCCGAATACTTTTTTCAGTCAAAGCAGTTGCTAGTGCCTCCTCACCAACAATCCCTCCCCGTGCCGTGTTGATTAAACAAGCATCGTCCTTCATCATTTTTAATTCAGCAGTTGAGATTAGATTTTTGGTTTTTTCCGTTAAAGGTAAATGTAGGGAGATATAATCCGATTCTTGCAGCAATGGTTCCAATGCTAATTGCTGTGCATCATACTGTTTCAGCTCTTCAACCGGCACATCATAAACATCATAGACCCGAACATGCATCCCCACCCCCTGCGCTTGTCGTGCTAATTGTTTTCCAATCGCACCAAAACCAATGATACCAATTGTTTTTCCATATAACTCTCTGCCTGTAGGTTTCTGCCATAATCCATCTTTGACTTCACGGACCGTTTCATAAATATTTTTTGATTCACTGTAAATTAGCGCCATGACATGTTCTGCGACAGCAATAGAATTAGAGCCAATGGTTCGTCCCACATAGATTCCTCGCGATTCCGCATATGCGACATCAACGTTGTCTAATCCTACTCCGAATTTACAAATCACTTTCAACTGTGGGCACTGATCGATAAATGCCTGATCAATAAGATCGACACCAACAATGATTCCATCCGCATCCTTAGATAATTCCAAAAACTTTTCTGGCGAGTAAGCTAATCCAGTGTTGTTATAGCTGACTTCAAAACCATGAGACCGCATTTTTTCCAATTCTTTTTCCCCATAGTTTGCAAAGCCGCGAGGTGTAATGACTATCTTCATTTACGTTTTCTCCAATCTGTCTTACAAAATACCGAAAAAGGTTAGTGCGATTGCAAAGAGCATCGTCGCAATAATGATTTGTAAGTATTTTGGTCCTTTTTTCACGATATAGAAATACATAGCCATGACCAAACAAAATGGCAACAAGTTTGGTAGCATACCATCAATGATTTCCTGTACCGAGGTTGTTCCTGTTTCATTGCTAAATTCGAGAATCGTCGAGAATTTGACATACGCTGCAGACAGACAGCCAATCATAAAGAGTCCGACAATGCTGGCAATATCGATGACTTTTTTGATGGATCCAGAGTTCAAAATATTTAATACAGAACTTTTTCCTAAGGTATAACCTTTGTTGATCAAAAACCATGACCAGCCAAAGCTCCATGCAATGTAGATAATGCCTGGGATAAAAGCTGCTAAAATCGAGCCATTTAAAGCCATCGGAACAAAAATGGCTAGCGGAATCGTAGCCACGATACCTTGGTCAACACTGTCTCCAATCCCCGCTAAGGGGCCCATCAAACCAATTTTTAAAGATTCGATGACTTCTGGAGTGATTTCTTCGTTTCCATTGGCTCTTTGCTCTTCTAGTGAAATGACGATCCCATGAATAATACTTCCCCAGTCGCAATTGGTATTAAACATTTGTACATGTCGTTTCATCGCCGCTTGTAGTTCTTCTGGATCATCTTTATAAATTTTTTGAAGCGTCTTATTTAATGAATAGCTGAAAGCTAAGGCCTGCATACGGTCGAAACTAACCGGAACCTCCACTGCCAGTGTCCATTTCCACCAAGCTTTTAGCAGGTCCAACTTAGTCACTTTTTTTTCGTTCGTAACGGTCATTTCTGTACTCATGCAAATTCCCCCTCATCAGAATTTTGTTTGAATAATGAACTAATCATTGCAATACAGACAGCAAAGACTGCTCCTGTTAACATGGAGAATCCTAGAACTGCATACATGAAAAATCCTAAAACAAAAAATGGCAAATACTGTTTTTTCCCCATCACTACTAGTGTCAACGCAAATCCTAGTGCTGGCAACATGCCCCCTGCATTGGCTAACCCATTCATTAGCCATTCCGGGATAACGTTTAAAAATGCTTGAATGACATTCGTACCAAATAATGTTGCAATAAATACTGGTGTAAAGTATAGAACGCCATTCGTTAACCAAGGAATCACAAAAGAGAACAATGACAAGCGATCATATTTATTTGCTTCGACTAAGGCATCCGCTCTGGTGTTATAAAATGAATTGATCGTACGACGAACATTATTGATCAATACGCCGAGAACACCGAACGGCACTGCTAAAGCGACAGCTGCACTGGCATCTAGACCACTAGCCAACGCTGCTGGAATAGCAATACATGCTGCCAACGCCTGGTCACTAGGAATATTTCCTCCAGCCTCGATTCCACCCATATACATCAGCTGAATCGTTGCACCATATAACAGTCCTGCTTGAACATCCCCATATACGAGACCAATAAAAACCCCTAAGACGACCGGCTTTCTAAAGGCAAAAGAAACGAAGTAACTGGCGCGACCCATTGCCAACCAATAAATTAAACCGATTAATGCTGATTGAATAACCATGTTTTCACTCCTTAATTTTTATGCTAATTTTTTTACTGCGTTTTGAAGTGTTTCTGAAGGATAATCCGGTGTCGTTTGGAAATAGACTTTGATCCCTTTAGACTCAATCGCTAACAATTGGTCGGCATCTTTACGATCAAGGGTAATAGCATTGTTGACAGCCTTTCTGCCAGGGCCACCACCTAAGCCGCCAATTTGAATTTCGGGTAATGCCAAACCGGCGTTGATCGCATTGGCCAATTCTTGAACACTTTTTAGTAAAACCAAAATACGATTTCTCTCAAATTCGCCGTTTTCTTGCGCTGCGACAGCTTCCTCGACAGAAAGAATCCGAATCCGAACCCCTTTAGGTGCAGCCATTTTAAAAACATCTTGCATAAACTCATCTTTGCTTAGTGCTGTATCTACTGTAACGATTTCGTTGATATCACATTGCTTTAGCCAGCGAGTGATCACCTGTCCATGGATTAGTCTAAAATCGACTCTTGTTAGTGCAATACTCATATATTTTCCTCTTTTCTGCCACTTAGTAAGCGGTTTCTAATTGTTGTTTGTTAAATTTCCTTTGCCAACTCTTTTTTCCAAAACTACTTACGGTATTTTTGGACGACCGTATGAATCGCTTTCGCATTGGCCATAATTTCTGCCACCGTTCCTTTTGTCAATAGACTCCCGATACCACAGACATCAACGCCACGTTGCAGCCATGTTTCGATGTTCTCGAGATTGATCCCGCCACTAGCTAAAATTGGCATATCTGGAATCGGTGTTTTAAAGACACTTACTAGTTTAGAACCATAAAAATCCGAGATTGGAAAGGCTTTGATGAAAGCAGCTCCCGCACTCAATGAATCCACAGCCTCTGTAAAGGACGTACAGCCCGGGGCATACGGGATTTGGTATCGGTTACATATCTTTGCAACCTCTTTTGAGTAATTCGGTGCAATAATAAATTGAGCACCATGTAGTATTGCATGTCTGGCTGTTTCGCTATCAAAAACTGTCCCTGCGCCTACACATAATTGATCCCCATATTTTTCTGTCAATTTTTTTATGATGTCGCCAGCACTATTCAAGGTATAACTCATTTCCATCACTGGTACACCACCGGCGATACACCCATCCGCAATTTCACACGCTCGGTCAAAGGATTCCGTGCGGACAATTGCTAATGCACCGGCTTGATACATTCTCTGTGTGACACTCATTTTTTTCATCATTTCTCCTCACCTCACCTATAATTTAAATCGAATGGGAAAATATTCATATGTTTGAACAAACGAAAAAAAATCTCCTTTTTTGGATGACAGACACAATCCACTTGGTACGAAAGCGTTTCCATCTGTTTAGAAATTTCATTTTTCGAAATTTTGACGGCGTCTGATTCCATTCCGGAAGCACTGCCCTTTCCATTGAAGTGATGGAAACAAACGAATGGGTCACTCGTATAAAAAGAAATGGCTCCTCCCACTCCCCCCTAAGAAAAGAAATCCCTCTATCCGAAAAAAAATTTCTGGTGCAAACAAAAAAACCGGAACAGAGGTTTTCTGTTCCGGTTTTTATTCATTTCATACAGTTTGATGAAAAATAGTTTTAGTCGCTGGCAATCAATGACGCACGCGTGATTTTGCTGGATCGATTTGAGGTGCTTCCCCTAGATGCGCTTGGATCATCCAGATACGTTTTTCGGTATCTGTTTTGAAACCGATAAAGATATCTTGTGTTGGATCGTCGCCTTCTTCCCCACTGACTTCAATCCCTTTTTGGTACAAGTCAGCTAGATAACGGTAGCCTTCAACAAGTGTAGCTAAACGTTCTGGGATTGTACGATCCCAATTGCCGATTTCATCAGGGATTTGTGTGTTATCTGCCATTTCCCGTAAAGTTGAATAAGGTGAACCGTCTAATGTAATCAAGCGTTCAGAGATCACATCTAATTGGTCATTCAAGTCATCCATAAAATCATCCATCATTGGATGTAAAGTTAAAAAGCCAGGTCCTCGCATATACCAGTGTGTTTGGTGAACGACCATTGCCATTTGACTCAAGTCAGCAACGAGTTGATTCAATACTTCTTTTGTTTGTTCAAATTTCATTACGATTCCTCCTTTAAATTCTCTATTTTAAGCATAGTATGAAACAAAAAAAAAGTACACCAAAACCAACTACTTGAGAAAATTTCTCACCTTTTGACGTATTTCTTTATGAGACAAAGGAGGAGGAGACAGTGTATCTTATTTGCGGGTATATTTTAGGTGCAGGGGCCTATGGCCTTGTTCAAACCATTTATTGGCAGAAAGATTCAAAGGCCTATTTTGATGATTTTCATAGAAAACCTTCTATTTTCTATTCCATGACTCAAAAGTCTTTTTTTCCGTTTATCAAACATCTAGAAATGTTACTGGATTACTCTGCCCCTAGTGTATTGACAAAAGGCGTTTATGGCTGGCTGATTTGGTTTGCTTTCACGCAGCCATCCATTGACGACCGTTGGTTGGCATTGATCTGGTTGAGCAGTGCGTATCTGATCACTCTAACCGACCTCTATGACTTTAGCGTTAGAGGAGAGATCCTCTATCCTTCTTTGCTTTTACTGGCTTTTGCCAATCTCTTGACTGCACAGTCTTTCTATTGGCAGAACTTCCTGCTGCTCCTGCCTTTGTGCTTTTTCGTTTGGCAACAACAGTTGGGAGATGGCGACTTAATTCTGATTGGTGGTTGGGCGCCTTGGCTGACTACACACCAACTCCTTTGGCTGTTGATTATTGCTAGCTGCTGCGGGCTCCTGTTTTTTTCATTGCACAAGCTATTTGTCGGAAAACAATTACAGATGCTGCCTTTTGTTCCCTGTTTGAGTGTGGCGTTAGTCCTAGTGCGATTTCTTTAACAAAAAAGCCCACTGTTTCAATAACGAAACAGTGGGCTTTTGTTTAGTTTTGGTTGTTCAGTGCATCTTCTGCAGCCATTTGTGCTTCAATGTCAGAAATGCTATAGACATTTTCACTAGCAACAGTGACTTCTTTTGGTTCCATTTCACGGTAGCGAGCCATACCAGTACCTGCAGGAATAATCTTACCGATGATAACATTTTCCTTCAATCCTAGTAGTGGGTCTTTCTTCCCGCGAATTGCAGCATCTGTCAACACACGTGTTGTTTCTTGGAAGGAAGCAGCAGATAAGAAGCTGTTTGTTTCCAAGGATGCTTTTGTGATACCAAGCAAGACTGGACGGCTTGTGGCAGGAACACCACCTGCAACCAATGTGTTGTAGTTGCGGTCTTTAAAGTCAGCAATATCCATCAATGTTCCTGGTAGGATATCTGAATCACCTGGATCCATGACGCGAACTTTACGCAACATTTGACGAACCATTACTTCGATATGTTTGTCGCCGATTTCTACCCCTTGCATACGGTAAACGCGTTGTACTTCACGCAATAGATAGTTTTCAACAGACAAGACGTCACGGACTTGCAACAATTGTTTTGGATCGATTGATCCTTCTGTCAATGGTGCGCCGCGATGGATGAAGTCTCCTTCAACCACTTTCATACGAGCAGTAAATGGTACGGTATAGGTCCGAGTATCAGTTTCCCCTTTGATCGTCACTTCTTTCGTACGAGTAGACGCATCTTCAGAGATATCGATTACTTCACCGGTAACTTCAGTGATGACCGCTTGCCCTTTCGGATTACGGGCTTCAAAGATTTCTTGGACACGAGGCAGACCTTGAGTGATATCGTCACCGGCTACCCCGCCGGTATGGAATGTACGCATGGTCAACTGAGTACCTGGTTCACCGATGGATTGGGCAGCGATGGTACCGACTGCTTCACCAACTTCAACTTCTGAACCAGTTGCCAAGTTGCGGCCATAACAATGTTTACATACACCATGTTTTGTATTACATGTAAAGACAGAACGGATCGAAACTGTTTCGATTCCTGCGTCAACGATTTCTTTGGCAAGGTCTTCAGTGATCAATTGATCTGGTCCGACAATGACTGCACCCGTCTCTGGATGGATCGCTGATTTACGTGTGTAACGTCCAATCAAGCGTTCTTCCAATGATTCGATGATTTCGTTACCTTCACGAATGGCTTGAATATCTAAGCCGCGGTCGGTTCCACAATCTTCTTCACGAATGATGACATCTTGTGCCACGTCAACCAAACGACGAGTCAAGTAACCGGAATCGGCTGTCTTCAAGGCGGTATCGGTCATTCCTTTACGGGCTCCGTGAGTAGAGATAAACATTTCCAAGACAGAAAGTCCTTCACGGAAGTTGGAGATGATCGGCAATTCCATGATTTGTCCATTCGGCGCAGCCATCAATCCACGCATCCCAGCAAGCTGAGTAAAGTTGGAGATGTTACCACGGGCTCCGGAATCGGACATCATGAAGATTGGGTTTTTCGCTTCCAATGATTCCATCAGTTTCAATTGGATTTCATCTTTCGCTGCATTCCAGACACCGATTACGCGTTCATAGCGTTCGTCATCTGTAATCAATCCACGACGGAATTGTTTCGTGATCGTTTCAACTTGTTTGTGGGCTTTTTCGATGATGTCATGTTTTTCATGCAAGTTCATGATATCCGCGATACCTACAGTAATACCCGCCATTGTTGAATGGCTGTACCCTAAGTCTTTCATCCGGTCAAGCATCCGTGATGTTTCAGTGATGCGGAAACGTTTGAAGACTTCAGAAATGATATTTCCTAAGTTTTTCTTCTTGAATGGTCCGACTAATTCTTGTTCTTTGATGAAGGCAGGAATATCTGTCCCAGCTTCGACAAAGTATTTATCTGGTGTTTGGACCGTCAAGTTAAAGTCAGTTGGTTCGTTCAAGTAAGGGAATTCTGGTGGCATGATCGAGTTGAAGATCACTTTCCCAACAGTGGTTACCATCAAGCGTTCTTTTTGTTCTGCTGTGAATGGTTTGTCCCCTAATGTGTTTGGATTAACAGCGATACGTGTGTGTAAATGCACGTAGCCATTGCGCCAAGCAGTTACAGCTTCATCCATGTCACGGAAGATCATGCCTTCCCCTTCACGGCCTTCTTCTTCCATTGTCAAGTAATAGTTCCCAAGGACCATATCTTGAGATGGGGTTACAACTGGCTTACCGTCTTTTGGATTCAAGATGTTTTGTGCAGCTAACATCAGCATCCGTGCTTCGGCTTGCGCTTCTT
Organism: Enterococcus sp.; assembly: GCF_022711995.1. Taxonomy (GTDB): domain Bacteria; phylum Bacillota; class Bacilli; order Lactobacillales; family Enterococcaceae; genus Enterococcus_D. The sequence continues at coordinate 10,044 of NZ_JALAHI010000077.1, read as the reverse complement.
CATTCAATGGTACGTGGACAGCCATTTGGTCCCCATCGAAATCGGCATTGTAGGCTTCACAAACTAGTGGGTGCAAACGAATCGCACGGCCTTCAACCAATACAGGTTCAAAAGCTTGAATCCCTAGTCTGTGCAACGTAGGTGCCCGGTTCAAAAGAACAGGGTGTTCTTTGATGACGTCTTCTAAGACATCCCAAACTTCGTCTTCTTGACGTTCGATTTTACGTTTTGCATTTTTGATGTTTGACGCGATTTCACGAGAAACCAATTCACGCATCACAAATGGTTTGAACAATTCGATTGCCATTTCTTTTGGCAATCCACATTGATACATTTTTAGGAATGGACCAACGACGATAACGGAACGACCAGAGTAGTCAACACGTTTACCTAGCAAGTTTTGACGGAAACGACCTTGTTTTCCTTTCAACATATGAGAAAGAGATTTCAATGGACGGTTACCTGGTCCAGCAACTGGACGACCGCGACGACCGTTATCGATCAAGGCATCCACTGCTTCTTGGAGCATCCGTTTTTCATTTTGAACAATAATATTTGGTGCATTTAAGTCTAATAGACGTTTCAAACGGTTGTTCCGGTTGATTACACGACGATAAAGATCGTTCAAGTCACTTGTTGCGAAACGGCCACCTTCTAATTGAACCATTGGGCGCAAATCAGGCGGGATAACTGGAATAACATCCATGACCATCCAGCTTGGTTTGTTTCCTGAAGCACGGAAAGCTTCTAAGATATCCAAACGGCGGATCGCACGTGTCCGTTTTTGTCCAGTCGCGTTTTTCAATTCTTCTTTTAGTTCGGCAACTTCGCCGTCTAGATCCACACCATCCAACAATTGTTTGATGGCTTCAGCACCCATCGCTGCTGAAAATTCTTGACCGTATTGGTCACGTTTTTCACGGTATTCCCGTTCAGTCAATAATTGTTTCTTCTCAAGACTAGTGTTTCCTGGCTCGATCACGACATAAGAAGCAAAATAAATGATTTCTTCCAAGGCACGTGGGCTCATGTCTAACACTAGACCCATCCGTGATGGAATACCTTTGAAGTACCAAATATGTGATACTGGTGCTGCTAATTCAATGTGACCCATCCGTTCACGACGAACTTTTGAGCGAGTGACTTCAACACCGCAACGGTCACAAACGATTCCTTTATAACGAATTCGTTTGTATTTTCCGCAGGCACATTCCCAGTCTTTGGTTGGGCCGAAAATACGCTCGTCAAACAACCCTTCACGTTCAGGTTTCAACGTACGATAGTTAATGGTTTCTGGTTTTTTTACTTCACCGTAAGACCAGCTTCTGATTTTTTCAGGAGAAGCCAAACCGATTTGCATACTTTCGAATTTATTTACATCGATCAAAAAAGGTTCCCTCCATTTCATTTCATGGACATATCCGATAGAACACGAGGTTGGGACCTCCGTCTGGTTTTGACGAATGTCCCCTCGTCTCTATTATTGCAAGCGATCTTCTGCTGTCTCGATTTGTTGGTTCAAATCATCGGCGGCATTTTTAGCTTCTGTTTGTGCTTGTTGCTCAAGTTCACGAGCATTTTGTTGTTCGGCAAATTTCGTTAAGGCATCCACGGTGATCAAGTCATCATCGTCATCATCCATATCACGCAATTCAATTTCTGCATCATCAATGTCTAGGACACGCATGTCTAAACCAAGTGATTGCAATTCTTTGACTAATACGCGGAATGATTCTGGTACGCCTGGTTTTGGAATTGGTTCCCCTTTAACGATCGCTTCGTATGTCTTCACACGACCAACAACGTCATCTGATTTGTACGTCAAGATCTCTTGCAAGGTATAAGCAGCACCGTATGCTTCCAGTGCCCAAACTTCCATTTCCCCGAAACGTTGTCCACCAAATTGTGCTTTACCACCCAATGGTTGTTGTGTAACCAATGAGTATGGTCCAATTGAGCGGGCATGTAATTTATCATCGACCATGTGGGCCAATTTGATCATGTACATGACACCTACGGAGATTCGACCATCAAATGGTTCTCCAGTACGGCCATCATACAAAACGGTTTTGGCATCGCTAGCCATACCGGCTTCTGCAACTGTTGCCCAAACATCTTCATCGCTGGCACCATCAAAGACTGGTGTAGCAACGTGGATTCCTAATTGACGGGCAGCCATTCCTAAGTGTAATTCCAATACTTGTCCAATGTTCATCCGTGAAGGCACCCCTAATGGGTTCAACATGATATCAACTGGTGTACCATCTGGTAAGAAAGGCATGTCTTCTTCTGGCATAATGCGAGAAACGACCCCTTTGTTTCCGTGACGGCCGGCCATTTTATCCCCTTCATGGATTTTCCGTTTTTGAACGATATACACGCGAACGAGCATGTTGACACCTGGTGACAATTCATCGCCAGCTTCGCGGGTAAAGATTTTCACATCATGGACGATTCCGCCACCACCGTGAGGTACGCGAAGAGATGTATCCCGGACTTCGCGGGCTTTTTCACCAAAGATTGCATGAAGCAAGCGTTCTTCTGCAGATAGTTCCGTTACCCCTTTAGGCGTTACTTTACCAACCAACAGATCGCCATCTTTGACTTCCGCACCAATGCGGATGATCCCCATTTCGTCTAGATCTTTCAATGCGTCTTCCCCGACATTCGGGATTTCACGAGTGATTTCTTCAGGTCCTAATTTTGTATCACGAGCTTCTGATTCATACTCTTCAATATGCACAGAAGTGTAGACATCATCTTTCACCAAACGGCGGCTCATGATGATGGCATCTTCATAGTTGTACCCTTCCCAAGTCATGAATGCGACTAGGACGTTTTGTCCTAATGCCATTTCCCCATTTTCCATGGATGGGCCATCTGCAAGGATGTCGCCTTTTTCTACTTTTTCACCAAGGGCCACAAGTGGGCGTTGGTTGTAGCTTGTTCCTGAGTTGGAACGACGGAATTTCGTTACCGAATAAACATCTAATGCGCCATTGTCGCGACGAACGCGAATTTCAGCAGCATCCACATATTCAACGATTCCATCTTGTTTACACAATAATGCAGCACCTGAGTCATGAGCTGATTTGTATTCCATACCAGTACCGACCCATGGTGATTTAGGGTTGATCAATGGAACTGCTTGCCGCTGCATGTTGGCACCCATCAAGGCACGGTTGGAGTCATCGTTTTCCAAGAATGGGATACAAGCTGTTGCGACTGCGACTACTTGTTTAGGTGAAACGTCCATGTAATCTACTTTGTCGATGGATACTTCTAAGTTTTCAGAAGTCGCACGGGCCATAACAACCTCATTCACGAAAGTGCCGTCTTCATTCAGCAAGCTGTTTGCTTGGGCAACAACGTAATGGTCTTCGATATCTGCAGTCAGATAGTCGATTTGGTCTGTCACACGGCCTGTTTCCCGATCCACACGACGATAAGGGGTTTCGATAAAGCCATATTTGTTAACTTTGGCATAAGAAGCCAAGCTGTTGATCAACCCGATATTCGGTCCTTCAGGGGTTTCAATCGGACACATCCGGCCATAGTGGGAATAGTGAACGTCCCGTACTTCATATCCGGCACGGTCACGCGTCAAACCACCAGGTCCTAAGGCTGACAAACGACGTTTATGGGTCAACTCACCCAGTGGGTTGGTTTGGTCCATGAACTGTGACAACTGAGAAGAACCAAAGAATTCTTTGATACTTGCTACAACAGGACGAATATTGATCAATTGTTGCGGTGTCAATGTTTCTGTATCTTGAATTGACATCCGTTCACGAACGACACGTTCCATCCGAGCAAGTCCGATACGGAATTGATTTTGCAATAATTCCCCAACGGAACGAATCCGGCGGTTTCCTAAGTGATCGATATCATCCACATTGCCGATACCTTCCATTAAGTTGAAGAAGTAGCTCATAGACGCAATAATATCCGCTGGACGTACGGTACGAACAGTCGTATCTGGATAGCCATTACCGATGATATTCACTTCTTGCTCAGGATCTTTTGGTGAAAAGACTTTAATGACTTGAACTGTCATTGGTTCTGTAACAACACCATCTTCTGATGGGTAGTAAGTAACACTATTTAAACCATTATCGATAAAGGCACCTAATGTTTCCATCACTTGGTGAGTCAAAACAGTTCCTTTTTCAACGATGATTTCACCAGTTTCAGGATCAACCAATGTTTCTGCTAAAGTTAAGTTCAATAGACGGGTTTTCAAGTCTAACTTTTTATTTACTTTGTAACGACCAACATTTGCTAGGTCATAACGTTTTGGATCGAAGAAACGAGCATTTAACAGGCTGCGTGAGCTGTCAGCTGTTTTTGGTTCGCCTGGACGCAGACGTTCATAAACATCTTTCAGTCCTTCTTCTGTCCGAGAGTCGCTTGCATTTTTGTGCAAGTCTTTTTCAATAGTGTTGCGCAATGAATCACTGTCTCCGAAGATTTCGAAAATCGTGTCATCTGAACCAAATCCTAGGGCACGCACTAATACGGTCAAAGGAATTTTACGGGTACGGTCAATCCGGACATAAGAGATGTCTTTGGCATCTGTCTCCATTTCTAACCACGCACCGCGGTTAGGAATCACAGTTGAGCCGAAGCCTTCTTTCCCGTTTTTGTCTACTTTTCCATGGAAATAAACACCTGGTGAACGGACTAACTGAGAAACGATGACCCGTTCTGCCCCGTTGATGATAAACGTACCTTGTTCTGTCATTAATGGGAAATCGCCGAAGAAGACTTCTTGTGATTTGATTTCGCCAGTTTCACGGTTTGTTAGACGCAATGTGACATGCAATGGTGCCGAATAGTTCGCATCATGGGCACGAGCTTCTTCCACTGTGTACTTAGGTTCTTTCAATTCATAATCGACAAATTCTAGGGACAAATTGCCATTAAATCCTTCGATTGGCAAAATATCTTCAAACATTTCTCTTAGGCCCTCATCTAAGAACCATTGGTAAGAGTCGGTTTGAATTTCAATCAAATTCGGTAATTCTAATACTTCACTGATCCGTGCGAAACTTCTACGTTCGCGATGCTTTCCGTATTTTACTACGTGTCCAGCCAAGCTCTTCACCTCTTCATAAAGTCTTTCAAAAAGGCTATCCGATTATTTACAAAACTGTAACAAATATTAAATATAAATTACAGAAAGCATTTTTTGCGGCTTTTAGGCAAAAAAAAACCAAAAATAGAACGGATGCATTGGGCATTTTCTACTTTTGTTTCCCTATTCCCAAGCCGAAACGGACAATATTTCGTTTCTGCTTTTTTCTTTCAGATAGTTTTTGCAACTCCTTATTATACAGATGAAGCTTATTCATGTCAAGCTTTCATTGAAAGTTGCAATGCTTTCCCAAAGCCTAAAAATTCTAAATTTTCTTTAAGAAAACTTTCTCAAAATTTCGGGAAAAAGTCGAAAATTTTCTTTGCAATTTCGTTTTTTCTTGCTATGCTAGCAAAAAAAGCGTAAGCGTTACACGTGAAACATTTTGAAAGGAGCAACTATGACAACGAGAGAAAAGATTTTGGCATTGTTGCAACAAGAAACCTCCGTTTTATCTGGAGAAAAAATTGCCCAGAAATTAGACATTTCTCGGACCGCCGTCTGGAAAGCCATCAAAGAATTAGAAAAAAAGGGGTATCACTTTGAACATTCAGCCAGCGGCTACCGCTTTTTATCCGCCGATCGTTACGACCAGAACGCATTGCAGGAAGCACTGCCGATGATTGCAACGATTCAGATTGCGGATCAAGTTGAAACTACCATGAAAGAAGCAAAACTTGCGGCATTGTCTGAGCTTTCAACCCCCGCTTTATTCTTGGCGGAAACCCAAGTAGGCGGGCATGGTCGATTTAACCGCCCCTTCTTTTCTCCAAAAGGAAAAGGAATCTATATGAGTTTGCTGTTGAAACCCAACCATACCTTTAGCGAACTGCCTCAATACACCGTGTTAGCAGCAGTAGCTGTTGCCCAGGCAATCGATGAGCTGACCGGCAAAGAAACACAGATCAAGTGGGTCAACGATATTTATTTAGAAGGAAAAAAAGTCTGCGGTATTTTATCTGAAGCTACGAGCGATTTTGAGAGCGGACAAATTGCTTCCATCGTGATCGGCATCGGCATCAATTTTGCGATTCCTCAAACATCCTTTCCAGAGGAGATCCAACAAAAAGCGACCTCCCTCTTTCCAACAGGAGAAGCGCCGATTAATCGAAGCCGCTTGATTGCTGCTGTCTGGACCCGCTTCTTTGACTTGTTGGCACAACTGCCGGCGGATGATTACTTAACGGTTTATCGTCAAAAATCATTTGTGCTGGGCAAAACGGTTCGCTTCACGCAACAAGGTGTTCCCTATGAAGGGGTTGCGGAGTCCATTACCGATACCGGAGAACTGGTGGTTCGCACCACGGAAGAAGTCAAAGTCCTTTCTTCCGGCGAAATCAGTTTGGAGAGCTATTCTTAATTTTTTTCAGAAGACAGAAAAAGACCCGTAGGCTAAAGTGCGGCTGCAGTATCTACATGCAGTTCTTTAACCGACGGGTTTTTGTCTTCATACTAATGAAGGAGTAATTGCCAGACAAGGCATAATAGCAGGCCCAGAGCATAACTGGTGTTAAATAAAATCATGTTTTTGATTGAATAGCCAAAGCTTCTTGGGTGCGGCAAACTGGCTTGATGTTCTTTCAAGTTTTGGCGAATCTTCGGCAAGGTTAGAAAGACGAGCAGGATCGGCCACTGGTAAAGACCTAACAAGAAGCCCAACAAAATCGCACCATAAGACGCCAGCATCAGTCCTTGGAAAAGATGAATCCCATTGGTCCGACCAATGTAATATACCAATGTATACCGGTGATTTTCAATATCTGTTTCCAAATCGCGTAAGTTATTGGCTAACATGATATTGGCAATCGTAAATACAAGGGGCAACGAGGCTAATACAATGGCACATACCGCCCATAAATGACCCACTAAACCAAAGGTTCCGGCGGCAAAATCAATATCTAGATAGAAGACTTTTTGCGTGACCGTGTTCAAGTAAATAGTGATGGCAAAAATGCCTAGTCCCATTGTCACGCCGCTAAAAACTTCTCCCAATGGCATCCGAGATAAAGGGACTGGTCCGAAAGTATAAAACACTCCGATGAAGCAAACCACCAATCCCATCAATAATAATAGCCAACCAGTGACCCAAGTCAGATAAAGGCCGATCAAAAGGGTCAGTGCCAACATCGCAAAAATCATATTCCGCACAAGGGTTTCGGGAATCTTTTCCCGACCGATCACATTTTGTTCATATTTATAGACCGTTGATTTGGCTTTTTTGAAATCCATATAATTATTGATCGATGTCGTCGTTAGATCAAACAAGATCATTCCTACAAAGAAAATGAAGGTATTCAATGGATGAAATTCATGAAAATATACAAGTGAGAACAAAACCCCCATAATAAATGGAAAGATGCTAGCAACCTTGGTTCGAATCTCAACAACCTCTAAAAACACTGCAAGAGACACAAAATCCCTCCTCTTATTTTAAATCGGCACGATCACCCATCGTATAGCCAGATTCTTCCGATAGCTTAAAGGTATCTTTGATACCATCAGTGACATAGACAATGCCTTCTTTCGTGATGAAAATCGCATCGGTTCCTTTGTCAGTATGCTGTTCAATATACTCCAAACCAGCTTTGATTCCTTTATCGAAAACAACTGTCGTCAATCCGTCACCATCGATGGACTTATCTGTGATGACCGAAACACTGGCAATATCATTGTCATAAGGATAACCGGTTTCTGAATCAAAGATGTGGTGATAGGTTTTACCGTCAACTTTCAAATAGCGTTCATAGATACCTGAAGTGACCACCGTTTTGTTGGTTTCTTTGATACTGCCGATAATTGAACCGCGGGCTTCATTCGGATCTTGGATACCAACATTCCAAGGTTCCTCTTCGCCACGATTGCTGTGACCTAACACATAGACATTTCCGCCTAAGTCCACGATTGCCGAGGTAACTCCTTGTTTCTTCAATACTTTGACGACTTCATCCGTAATATATCCTTTAGCGATTGCCCCTAAGTCAATGATCATATCTTTGTCTTTTAAATAGACGGTCTTCTCATCATCATTGAACTCAACTTTGCGATAATCAATGTGTTTTAGTGCTTCATCAATTTCTGACTGTGCCGGCTTGCGAGCATCATCAAATCCAATACGCCATAATTGCGTGATGGCTCCGATTGCCATATTGAACCCACCATCAGATTTTTTGCTATAGTCATAGGCATCTTTCAATAGGAAATAAATATCATCCGAAACTTTGACTGGTTTGATTCCAGCTTGGGCATTGATCTCATCAATTTCTGAACCGGATTGGTTGATTGTGATCTTATCTCCAAGTTCTTTGATACGAGCAAATGCTGGTTTCATCGCAGATTCTTTGCCCTCATCATAAATTCTAATTCGCGTATAAGTGCCTAATAAAAATTCTTCGTGAAAATAAGGTTCGTCTCTTAACTGAACGGTTTCTTTTTCACTACCGCAAGCAGATAGTATAGTGAGAAAAAAAGCAATCAATACAAAAAACGATAATTTCTTTTTCATGGTCTTCCTCTTTTCTGTTATATTCAATTTTATTATAATAGCCTTTTTTTTCTAAATTGAAAAGGGTTGGTGACAGAATCTTCGGTTCTTTTGCGATTCTTTAATCTCTTTTGAATCTTCGGCAAGCAGAGGAGTCCATCCACGAGCTATTTGTTAGCGCATTATTTAATATTGGTAGGTTATTTAGATGGTTTTGGACATAAAAAAAGCGGTACTCTACATTAGAATACCGCTTGTTCATTTTTAGATTATTCAGTAACGATGTTATCTACTTCGATAGGAGTTTCGTCCCCTTTTTCTGCCGCATTCAACAATTGTTGTGCGTAGATCACGAAGCTGTGGTAGCTGTGTGTTGCACCAGAAACAACGTCCATATCAGCAACTGAACCATCTTCCGTATTTACTGCTTTAACAAAAGCTTCATTAAAGTTTGGAATGAATTCTTCTGGGTTTGTACCAGATTTTGCTTTCATGTTTTCGTTGTATTCAGTATCATCTTTTTTAGATTTTCCATCTTCATTGACATAGTCATAGTTAGATTCTGATACTTTGCCATCTTTAACAGTGATTGAAAATGCTACACGGTAACCGTTTGAATAGTTCTTTTCTTCCAATTTATATGTGCCATCTTGTAAGTCTGCACCGTTGTCGATTTCAATTGTATCTGTATTACCTGCTTGAGCAGCTTGGATCAATTGTTGTGCATAGTTTTGGAATGAATCAAATGAGTGTGTTGCACCAGAAACAACTTCAATAGATGAAGGGCTTTGCGCTGCCACTAATTCTTCATTGAATTTTGGAATAAATTCTTCTGGGTTCGTACCAGATTTTGCTTTCATATTTTCGTTGTATTCTGCATTTTTTGTTTTTGATTCGCCGTCAGCATTGATGTTGTCATACTTAGATTCAGTGATTTTGCCATCTTTCACAGTGATCTCGAATACTACGCGATAATCATTTGAATAGTTCTTTTCTTCTAATTTATATGTGCCATCTTGCAATGGTGCCCCTGCGACTACTTTTGCTTCTGATTCAGTAGATGCTGTTGTTGATTCGCTGCTAGCGACTTGTGAAGTACTTTCTTTTGTTGACGAAGAAGCTGACTTGTCGTTGTCAGATCCACACCCTGCTAATAATAACGCTGAGAATGAAAATACCGCCATACCTACCATTAATTTCTTTGCTTTCATAATGCTCCACCTTTTACTAATTATTTTCCCACAAAAAAAGTTTGTGATTCATCTAACATTTTAAAGTAAAATAGAAATATGTCAACCGCTACCCTACGCCTTTAGTGAATATTTCGTTACTTTTTTTCATTTTCGCAAATTTTCACGAATTTCATGAAATATCTTATTTTCCTGTCATAAAAATTAGACAAACGAGAGATTTCTCTATATAATAG
>NZ_JALAHI010000076.1 GCF_022711995.1 Enterococcus sp. | reverse complement strand
TTTCATCCGATTGGATTGAGGTCATACACATCCCATATCCTTGTTTCCGCATTTCTGCTTCCCATAGGGAGAGGAAGTGGCTTCCTCTCCCTTTCCTCTGCTGAGATTTCTTGATCACAAGCATGGTACAAAAGGGAATGGTATCCCAAAACAATTGGTAGCGAAGAATCCCCACAGGTTCTTCCTCATCGGTCAAGATCAATGCCTGTTGATCTTGGAACTTTTTTGCTAATCCTGCTTTTGTCAAATGATTGTCCAGCTCAAGCCAGAATGACGTATCACTTTTTTGCCCATAACAAATCTTCAGCATTTAAGTCCCTCCCTGTTTTTCCTGAATCGTAAAGCAGCATTATTTTTCTGCTGCTTCTCGGTATTCCTTTAATACAGCCAGAAATGCATCGCCGTATTTGTCTAACTTGTTTTGACCAACACCTTTGATCTGTAAAAACTCGATTGGCGTTTTTGGTTGGACTTCCGCAAGTTCCCGCAATGTCTTGTCTGAAAAGACAACATAGGGAGGCAAGTTTTGTTCTTGTGCGAGGGTCAATCGCAGGGAACGTAATTGGTCAAACAGTTCGTCATCGACGACCAGTTGACGGACTTTGGCTTGTTTCCGGTAAACTTTTGCCTTACCTAGAAGAACTTCCACTCCGGCAGCCGATACACTGAGCAAGGGGTATTGTCCTTCTGAAGGAACTAAGTAGCCGGAAGCGGTCAGATAGTCGATCAGTTGATTGACTTCTTTTTGTGACCAGTCTTTCAGCAAACCATAAGTGGGCAATTTCTCGAATCCCCATTGGGTGACTTTCTGATCTGCTGATCCGGTCAGCACTTTGCCTACTAATGCTTTGCCAAAACGCTCACCCATTCGTTTCACACAGGACAAGACTTTTTGCGTCTCTACGGTGATATCTACCTGTTCTCGTTCGTCTAGGCAATTGCTGCAGCGGCCACAATCTGGACCATCTTCTCCAAAGTAGCGTAATATATAGCGTTGCAGACACATTTGGGTGTGCCCATATTGACTCATTTCTCTCAATTTGAGGTATTCATTTTGACGATATTGGATATCGGATTCCGATTGATCAATAAAAAACTGCTGAATCTGTAAATCCTGCGGAGCATATAATAAAATGGCTTCACTCGGTTCCCCATCTCGTCCGGCCCGACCGGCTTCTTGATAGTAAGATTCTAAATTGCCAGGGATTTGGGCGTGGATCACAAAGCGCACATTGCTTTTATTGATTCCCATACCAAAAGCATTGGTTGCTACCATCACTTGAAGTCGATCAAACAGAAAATCTTCTTGGTTTTGCGTGCGTTCTTCTTCAGATAGTCCGCCATGATAACGGCCAGCACTGATGAATTGATGTTTCAATAAGCGATAGATGCGCTCGACTTCTTTGCGGGTGCTGGCATAAATGATGCCTGATTGGCCTTTGTTCATTTTTAAGTAGGTCAGCAAGTAAGTATCTTTCTGTTCTTTGATGACTTCAAAAGACAGATTCTCACGGGCAAAACCCGTTTTTACTTGGTTCTCTGGTGGAATCAGCAACAGGCGTTCAATGTCTTGGGCAACTTTTGGTGTTGCGGTCGCTGTCAATGCCACCACTGTTGGCTGTTGATCAAAACTGTGGATCGTTTCTGCTAAGCGTAAATAACTCGGACGAAAATCGTGTCCCCATTGTGAAATACAGTGGGCTTCATCCACAGCAAGAAGTGAGATCGGAACGTAGCGCAGCAATTCGCGAAAATGATCTGATTCCAAGCGTTCCGGTGCAACATACAGGAGCTTGATCTCTCCTTTTGATGCTTGTTTTAACCGTTGATTGATTTCCGGTGCGGATAACGTACTATTGATATAAGCAGCCGGGATGCCCATGTCATTTAGTGCATCGACTTGGTCTTTCATCAATGAGATCAACGGTGAAATAACTAATGTTAACCCATCCAACAATAATGCCGGAAGCTGATAACAAACCGATTTTCCCCCACCTGTCGGCATGATCCCTAAAACATTTTGATGAGTGAGAATGGCATTGATAATTGCTTCTTGCCCTTCCCGAAAGCTGGTATAACCGAATTTATCTTGTAAAACTTGATTGATTGTTTGCATAATATCCCCTTTTCCATGTCCATTATACGAGAAAATCCTGCTATTTGAAATGGGAACAAGTTGCGAAGCCTTTTTCAAAGGGCACCGCCAGTCTTTGATTTTTTAACAGGAATATGAAACAATGATTGAAACAAAAAAGGAGTTTGCAGTTTTATGGAAAAAATTGTAATTATCGGCGGCGGCATCATTGGGATGACCTTAGCCAATTATTTAGATACGACGAAATACCAAGTGACCGTAGTTGATGACCCTACAGGTCAAGCGACTAGAGCGAGTGCCGGGATTATTTCTCCCTGGCTTTCCAAACGGCGAAACAAGCGCTGGTATCAGCTAGCCAAAGATGGGGCTGCTTTTTTTGAAAAATTGGCCCAAGATTTCTCACTGACTCCTGATATTTATCAACGCTCAGGTACATTGATCATTCGTCCAGAAAATCAGTTATCAGCTTTAGCACAATTGGCGGAAGAACGACGACAGGCGGCACCGGAAATTGGCGAAGTCAGCTATCTTTCTCCGGAAGAAACCCAACAAGCTTTGCCTTTACTCAAACCACTGTCAGCTTTGAAGATTTCTGGAGGAGGCCGACTCGATGGCGCTGCTTATCTAACTTTTCTAGCAGAACGGGCCCGAAACAATGGTGTTGTTTTCATCCAAGGAAAGGCGACACTTCATAAAGAAAAAAACTGGGTAGTTACCACTGCTGATGAAAAGATTTTAGCAGATGCGGTTTGTCTAACAGCCGGACCGGGAATTGGGCAGCTGTTGGAAGACATCTACCAAGTCGATGTGCGACCGCAAAAAGGGCAGCTCCTCGCTTTTGAACTGCCGAAAACCACTGAATCTATGGACTGGCCAGTGGCGATGTTAGAAGGGGAAGGCGATTTGATTCCCTTTGCGAATGGAAAGATTCTTTTAGGTGCGACTCACGAAAATGATGGCGGTTGGGATCTGACTCCCACTGAAGCAGCGAAGCAGCAATTGCTGACTGGCATCGGCTCATTTTTGGCGGAACCCGACAAATTGTTTGCTGCACCAATGACGGTTCGGGTAGGAACGCGAGCCTATACTTCTGACTTCGCGCCCTTTTTTGGACCGCTTCCTAGTGAGCAAGGACTAGTGGTCGCTAGTGGACTGGGGTCTTCTGGATTAACCACCGGTCCCTATATCGGTTATTTACTGGCAGAACATTTCAACCAACACAGGACCTCTGACGAAAGTACAAAGCGCTTTGAACCTTACACGAAACCCCTATCCACCTATATTACTGAGAAAAAATGAGGCAAAAAAATCAGCGGGAAACAGCTAGATCCATGATCTAATTGTTTCTCGCTGATTGCATTGTTCCTGCGACAAGGTCGGTTCACAAAATCAGACTGCCGCTTTCAGGAAAAGAGAACAACGTTGTTTAAACGGTGTGGTGTTCACTTTTTTTGAGAATGGCTCATTTGCTTTTTAAGCGTTTAAGATCACCTTTTCTAATAGCGCACCGGCTTGATGATTTCCTTCCAAACCGACGGATCCTGAAAATTGTTGAACCCGATCCATATTGGTGATTAGGACGATGACCATCGTTTCTTTGCCTTGTGCTTCGATATAAGGTAAATCCATCGCTGCCAGCTTCGATTGCGGGGTTACTTGCTCTCCTACTTTTACAAATACCTCAAAACCTTTGCCATCGAGTGAAACGGTATCGATTCCCATATGAACAAGAATTTCCACACCGTTGGCTGTAGTGATTCCAATCGCATGTTTGGAAGGGAAAACCGAAGTGACTTCACCACTGACTGGCGCATAGATCTGACCGTCATTAGAGCGAATGGCATAGCCTTCCCCCATCATTTTTGTTGAAAACACTTCGTCGGGTACATCTTCCAATGGAATGTATTCACCTTGTGTCACTGCATGCAAATCAAGTTCGTTGGTAAAGGTTTCTGTTTCTGCTTGGTTTGGGACGAGGAAATAAGTCAGTGCAAATGAAGACCCAATCGCCAAGACAATACCTAAGATAGCATAGATAAAGTATTCGCCAATATAAGCTGGCAAACTAAAGATACTGGATAAAATATAGCCATAAATCCGTACACCGAAAAAGCTGATGAACGCTGAAGCAATGGAACTACCAATGGTGGCAGCTAAGAATGCTTTTTTGTATTTTGACAAAATCCCAAACAATGCCGGCTCTGTAATGCCCAACAGTCCTGAGATTGCTGAAGATAAAATGATCGATTTTTCTTCTTTGGATCGCACTTTAAAGTAGATCGCGGCAGTAGCACCAGTGATCGCCATATTTGCCATGAACATCATTGGCATCAACATATCATACCCTTGATTGGCAAAGTTTTGTAATGCGATTGGCGTCATGGCATGATGCAATCCGGTAAAGATGGCAATGGGACGAATAGCACCTACAACAATTCCTGCCAATACAGGAGAAATCGTAAACAAGCCAGCCACACCATCTGCCAGTAAATTGCCCAAATGAATACTGATTGGACCAATAACCGTTAGTGTGATCAGTCCCGCCACAAACAAGGAAATCGTTGGTGTAAAGACGGTTCGCAGAACTTGCGGCAGTACCTTATCTACCCAGCGATAGATGTAGCTCAATGCTAAAACAGCAAAAATAATTGGAATAACGGTCCCTGCATAGTTAAACACAGGAACGGGTAAAACCCCAAACAAGCGAAAAGCCGAAATATTGCCTTCAGCAACTGCATTCGTCATCGTGGGAAATTGAAGTGTTGCAGCAATGGCAATCGCCAAGTATTGATTGGTTTTGAAGATACGCGCAGCAGAAGCAGCAACAAAAAATGGCAAGAAGGTAAATACGCCACTGGCGATCATATCAATCACTAAATAAGTATCCGTTTGATTGGAAATCACATTTAAGGCAACCAATCCTGCCATCAATCCTTTGATCATCCCTGCCCCAGCAATTGCTGGAACGATCGGTCCGAATACACCAGAGACCGTATCCATAAATAACGAGACAGCACCTTTTTTCTCAGATGAGGCTTGGCTCGTTTCATCCAAATTCAGCTCTTTGGCTAATGGTCCATAATAATCTGCTACATCTGTACCGATCACTACTTGGAGCTGATTGCTCTGGTACTTCGTTCCTACCACTTTAGGTATTTTCTCTAACGCAAAATAATCCACTTTCTTTTCATCTTTCAAATCAAAACGAAGCCGTGTCATGCAGTGCCAAGCATTGTTGATATTCTCAGAACCACCAACATCTTTTATGATCTGTTTTACGATCTCTTCTTTCGTCATCAGTTTTTCCTCCTGTTGTTTGCTAACGGATTTGAGTCTTGAGGCGCCTTTCAAGTGGGTCCGTTTTCACACACATAGTAGCACGGCTTTATCCACTTGTAAAACCAGTCCTTTTTAATCAAAATCGATTAAAAACAGCTTTATATCAACGAAAAAACGGAAAAAATCTAAAAATTGGACTGGTTTTACGATACATATCGATATTTTATTGGACCAAATTGACAGCGGTTATTCTGCGTGGTTCAATGGCTATATCAACTAGAGAAGAAAATTGGAGTGAATAAAATGACACCAACGATCATCACCGACGTCAAGTCCTTTGCGATCAAGCCCGATCGTCATAACCTTGTCATCGTTAAAGTAGAAACCAACAAAGGGATTTCCGGACTGGGCTGCAGCACTTTTCAGTTTCGTCCGCTAGCAGTCAAAACAGTCGTCGACGAATATTTACGGCCCCTTTTACTGGGCAGAGACGCGAATCAGATCGAAGACATCTGGCAAGTCATGAATGTCAATTCTTATTGGCGCAATGGTCCCATCACTAATAATGCCATTTCAGGTGTGGATATGGCATTATGGGATATCAAGGGGCAGTTAGCTGATATGCCTCTGTATCAACTGCTGGGAGGAAAAGCAAGAACAGCGATTCCTGCTTATACCCATGCAGTCGCTGACAATTTAGAAGACCTGTATTGTGAGATCGATCGCTTTTTGGCAGCCGGCTATCGCTACATCCGTTGCCAGCTCGGTTTTTACGGGGGCAATCCTAGCCAATTGCAGACGCCCGAAAACCCGATTTCCGGCTCTTACTTTGATCAGACAGACTATATGGAAACCACGTTAAAAATGTTTGCGGCTATCAAAGAAAAATATGGCAATCAATTTCAAATGCTGCATGACGTGCATGAACGCCTTCACCCCAATCAAGCCATTCAATTTGCAAAAGCGGCCGAACCTTACCAACTCTTTTTCTTAGAAGACATTCTGCCGCCGGATCAAACTCACTGGCTGGCACAATTACGCAGTCAGTCAGCGACCCCTATTGCCACAGGAGAATTATTCAATAATCCCATGGAATGGCAAGAATTAGTCAAAAATCAGCAAATCGATTTCATGCGAGCACATGTGTCCCAGATTGGCGGGATCACACCAGCATTGAAACTGGCTCATTTTTGCGATGCGCTGGGGGTTCGCATTGCCTGGCACACCCCTTCTGATATCAGTCCGATGGGCTTGGCAGTCAACACCCATTTGAACATCCATCTGCATAATGCGGCCATCCAAGAAACCATCGAACTGCCGGCAAATACCCGATCCGTCTTTGGCGGCAGTCCCCAACCAAAAGAAGGCTTTTTCTATCCAATAGAAAAAAGCGGGATTGGTATTACTTTTGATGAAGCAGCAGCTGCTGAGTTTCCGGTTGTTTACCGTCCTCATGAATGGACACAAAGCAGAACCCCTGATGGTACATTGGTCACTCCCTAAATAGAAAAGATTGAAAACCGCAACGCGCTGACTCTGATTAGGGCTTTGCGGTTTTTTTGGCGAATAACTTCTCTTGAGCCTATTTGTATCAAAGCTGGTTTTAATCGATTCGTGAACGATGGATCTCCCGATCAAAAGGTCGAATGTAGGTCACGGCATAGTCAATCGCAACGATATTGCTGAATTCATAGACCCGTCCATCTTCCAAGATCGCCCGATTTGTAATTTGCATCGCTGGGGATCCCCGTTTACATAGCAAGATCGCCGACTGTGCCATTGACGTCGCGATTGGGGTATAACTACTGATGTAGTGGGAAATCCGATACCCGCAGCTCTCAACATAGCGTTGAATCGAATGTTCGACTACTTCTTGTGTGACATTCGGAAATAATCTTACTGGCAGTTTCGATGTTTCTAGCTGTTCAATCTTATAATTGACGATCCGCACCCGTTCAAAGGTCCAGACTTCTTCATGGTCTGCTAACTGAAAGATTTTCTGTTCATCTGGTGTAGCAGGGGCTTTGGTCAAAGAAATCATTTTGGAGTGGATCCGATCGTAAGGTGTTCGCGTGAGTGAATTAAAGATCATGGGATTTTTGACCCACTTCTCATGAATAAAGATCCCTGAGCCTTGGACCACACGAACGATGCCGATTTCTTCCAAATTTTTGATCGCTTGCTGGATCGTAAAGCGGGAAACGCCATAATTTTTGGCAAGCTCTCTTTGATTTGGCAATTTCCCTGCCGTAAATTCTTCCTGATAAATCTTACTTAGCAAATCTTGAACGATAAATTCACGTTTTTTCATAAAAACTCCCCTCCATCGGTTTTCAACTGATCATTAAAGTCGGCTGTAACAGTCTTCAGCAAAGAAGATCGTCTCCTATGCATGACATTGTGTCTACAAGCCCAGATGATCCCATCCGTTGGTACTGTCCATGGTATTTGGATCATGGATCCTGACCTTGCTTGAAGCGCTATTTCTGACAACTGATTTTTTTTAATCCCCGTTTCATCCTTTTAAAGGTTTTTGCTTTTGGTCTTCTTTAAGTAACCTTTTTAAGATCTATTGTACGCGAAAATCAGCTATCTGAATAGCAGAACTCAGAAGGAGAAAGTGGCATGACACTGCTGGTATTTTCTTTGGCAGACAATGAAGAGAACCCTTGCTTATGTCCCTGCTTTTTTGTCATTTATACCCAAAGAGATAGGAAGCCAAGTTTCATTCTGTCTTCGAAGCCGTGTTTAATGCTATGTTTGAACCCGTTATCGCAGAAAAAAAAGGGAGCCACGAACTGTTCTTCATGACACCCTTTGGATCAATGGTTATTCTTCAGAGAAAATGATCAGTCTGCCGTTTCGGATTCCCAAAACTCTTGCAGGTCCTGATTGATGGCTTCAAAATCCAATGGTTTTCGGGCCGCATCTTCAGGCAGATCTTCCTCGGGCACATCGCCAACGGCTTTTAGGCATGTCGGGGTGACGGTATCGCCTACTTCAGCAGCCGTCAACATTTTCTCAATTTTTATTTTGTGGGTCCAGTCGGCACCCATGTCGTAAATGTAGGTTAGAGATTGGCAAGTTTGAAAATCATGATCGATCACCAATGCATCTGTAGGTTCCGTATTCGGCACATCAATGGAATTGTTGCCGGCAAAGAACAGATACAAATGGGAATCTTGCCATTCAAATGCGATTTGAATCATGCTGTGCAGCTGTTCATAACTGATGCCTACAGGAATGAGCAACCGGCGCCAAATCGGTGGTTTGTAACCTTCCAAATCAATACGGATTTGGTAAGCCGCGATTTTTTCTGCGCTGGCTTCAGGAACTTTTTTTATTGGAAAAGGGACGATTTTTTGCGAACGTTGATTTTCGTAGGGATGTTCGATTGGAACTAAATCATGATCTTCCGGCTCGACATCGTGAAGCATCTCTAGCATGGCTGCTTTTTTCTCTGGAGACCAAAAATGTGGTTTTGACATCCGAGAGTAAAACACAGGCTGTTTTTCTGCAAGAACAAAGATGATTTCTTGGTACTGTTCTTTGGTGATGTGCTGTTCTTTATACATGCAATAATAAAAATCTTCAATCGCTAATTTAGCAAAAGGGAGGAAATCCAAATCATAAGGAATCTCATGAGGCAACATTTCCGTATAGACCCATTCAACAAACTCTTTGTCTGTCAGCATTCTTTTATTGGTCTTTTGTTCTGCACAAAAAATCAGATAAAAAACCGGATCTAAGTAATGATCTAGATCATCATTACTGACGACACTGGGACCGCCGAATAATGCGACATGATCCATCATACGATCAATGACTTTTGCTAATTTTTTCAATGTTTTTTCCAAAAAATACCGCTCCTTTCTATCAGTTTAACTTTGACGAAAAGAGCAGCGATTGTCAATCTTTTTTTTAATGAGCAAGCATTTCCTGTGCAATTTCTAATCCAGACAAATCTGTTGGATAGAAAGTTGGCCAATGATCCATTTCTGTCAGCAATTTCTCTTGACTTTCATTGCCAAAATAAAGATGAAAATGATGGGAATCGGTTGGTGCAATCGAGTGATCGCTAAATTGGATATATTTGAAGGCTGCATCGTTATCTTTTGATTCAAACAAATAGCGGACGCCGCGATTCCCCGCTTGGTAATCCAGAATCTTTTTGCCTGCATACTGGTAGTTTGCCTTCTTGGTTGTGCCATCATCAAAGGTAAACGCCATCGTATCTCCTGTGATGGTGATTTCTGCGACATCGGTTTGGTAGCCAGTCGTATAGTATGCTTTGTACTCTTTTGCCGTCATGCTTTTATTCTGTTTGGCTTTGTAGTCAAAAACTTGATCCAATGTGCCGTCTTTTAAGTATGGATAAACCGATTGCCACTGTCCTTCCCAATCTGAGAGTGAGCGATCTTGAACATCGGCGTCGTCGAAATAGCCATTGTAAACAGTCTTTTCTTTTTCTGTTTCTGTTTCCACTTCTTTTTCATTGGCTTGAGCGGTGGTGAGCATCAAAGCTTCTCGGTTTTGTTCCATGATGGAAATGTAGTCTTCCCCATTGTCCATCTGTTCCTGGGTCAATCCTTCCAGCGGATTCAACACAGCTAATTCCACCCCAGCTTCTGAAGCGAGTGTTTTAGCGATACTATCTTTGGCGTTCTCTTCAAAGTAAATCGTTTTGATCCCGGTATCTTCTACGAAATGCTTCAGTTCAGCGATGCGGGCAGCCGAAGGTTCTTCATTCGGCGACAGCCCAGCAATCGGCACTTGTGTCAATCCATATTCTAAAGCGAGGTAGCCAAACGCCGCATGTTGGGTGACAAAATGTTTTTGCTTGGCATTCTCAAATGCTGACCGATAAGAATCATCCAATGATTGTAATTTTTCTAAATAAGCCGCAGCATTTTTCTCAAAAGCTGCTTTCTTTTCTGGATACGCTGCGCTTAGCTGATCACGAATGCTTGCTACTTGCTTGATTGCCAGGCTTGGTGCGAGCCAGACATGGGGATCCAATTCATGAGAGTGCCCTTCTTCATGCTCGTGGTCGTGGTCATGATCGTGGTCTTCATTCCCCGGCAGCAATACCATCCCCTCCGTCGCTTTTACAACGGTAACATCGCCATCTTTCAATGTTGATTGGATGGCAGGTATCCACATTTCCATATTTTCATTATTATAAACAAAGACATCTGCTTCTTGGATTTTTGCCATATCTTTTGCCGATGGTTCATAGTCATGAGAATCGGTTCCTGCCGGCATCAATAATTCCACCGTGCCTTCGTTCCCCACCACATTCCGGGTGAAATCATACATGGGATAAAAACTTGCCACCACTTGAATCGTTGGCTCACTTGCTGTTTCTTTCTCTGTTCCTTTGTCTGGTTCCTTCGTTCCCCCACAAGCGGCTAATCCTAAAGCTAAAATCGAAAGACCTGTTATTTTAAAAAAATTCTTCATCTCTTTACCAGCACCCCTTTTTGATTTAGCAAAACGCAAATACCTCTTCCAAAACCCAGATATCCCTTGTTACGATTTACATTTACAAATCGTAACATTTACGTTTTACTTTCGATTAATTACTTTACACAAGAGAAAACTGTCTGTCAATACTAAATCACTCTGTTTTTTTATATGTATTGCCTTTCATATCAGCAATGATTCATTTGTTTTCTCAATCCACCTTCTGATTACTTGTTCTTCCCAAGGGTCTGTGCTACACTCAGGAAGTAATTGAATCGAATTATCCACTAGGGGCGCTTTATGCTGAGATAGACGTTTTGTCTGGTCCCTTTGAACCTGATTTGGTTAATACCAACGTAGGGAAGTGGTAGCGCAGCCTATTTCGCGTTCCCATTTTTCTGTCTACCTGTGGATAGAAAAGGAGGAACGCTTTTTTTGTAGACAGAAAATCATTCGAAAGGAAGAATACTATGGAAAATTGCTCAATGAATCAAATCGATATCACAGGATGCCGTGTCAGTCTTTATCCAATGAAAGATGATTTTGCCGCCAACATTCTCCGAAGCATCGAAGAGACCAATACTACCGCTGTTTGGCAACAGACAGATCTTTTCAGCACCCTCTACCGCGGTGAAGCAGCTAGCGTCATCGATGCGGCAGCAGCACTATTTATCAACGCCTATGACCCAGACACACATATGGTGGGTGAGTTCACCTTTTCAAAAGGCTGTCCGGGGGATCTGGCAGGCGATGCCTTTCTCAACGGCAAAAATGAACAGCCCAATCAACTGCAAATTAGCGAAAAAGGAACATTCATCGTTCATTGCAAATATTCTTTCTATGTCTTTGGACGTGAAAACTATATGGAGGAAATTGCGCATATCGTCTCATTAGCAGAAGAGATAGGGCTACAACCGCAATCCGCTCATTATGTAACACTATTAACTGGGACCGCCGCACAATTGTTCGCCTATTTTGAACGAGCATTGGCCTACGCTCACGAAAAGCTGCCCCATTATGTGCTTGAAGGAACCGTTTCGGTCAATAGTCCATCTTTGAAGGAGGATTCGTTCCATGGGTAAGTGGCAATTAAAGGATGTCATTATGGTGGGGATCGTTTCGCTGGTCTTTGGCGTCGTGTATTTGGGAGTCGTTCACTTGGGGGTGTTGCTGAGCACTTTACTCACACCTTTTGGCTTAGCTATTTTGGCAAACGAATTTCTCTTTGGCATCTGGTTTATGGCAGCCGCTTTTGCCGGTTACGTTCTAAGAAAACCTGGTGCCGCCACGATTACGGAAATGATTGCCGCTTTGTTGGAAGTTTTTATGGGGAATTTTTATGGTCCCATCATCTTTATTAGCGGTTTTCTGCAAGGAATCGGCACTGAGGCTGGTTTTGCGGCTTTTCGCTATCGAAAGTTCGGCTGGTATTCTTTGATTCTGGGGGCATTTGGCGCTACGGTCACCAGTTTTATTTGGGGTCTGATCCGTTCAAACTTTCTTGATTTGAAGTGGCAATTGCTGCTGACCATCTTTGTGATCCGTCTGCTTTCCGCTCTCTTTTTTTCAGCTGTCCTTGTTAAAGTGCTTTGTGATCATTTAGCAAAAATGTGTGTCTTGAATAGCTATCCGATTGCGCAACACTCTTCCTTCAAACAACGCCGTGGGAATGGATGAGCTTAACCCTCGATTCCTGCGTCTTTACTGT
>NZ_JALAHI010000075.1 GCF_022711995.1 Enterococcus sp. | reverse complement strand
ACCTGATTCAAGAATGTCAGTGAAGAAGCTCGGTTTTTACTGCGGGCTTATACTACGCTCATGGAACTATGTTCGAGCTTTCTCTCACTTCTCACTATAATCCAAAAAGAAAAATAGAGGGTAGAATCAGCCGTCACTGACCCTACCCTCTAATCTTAGTATGTTTTTTAACGCAAGAATGATTTGTTTTATGGATTACACATCGTTGAATGTAATCATCTATTTTGGCATATTTGCCTTGGTAGAGGAATGAGTCCTCCGCCTTCTGTTTAGTCTGCTTTTTTTGGTTCTTTTGTTTTTTCAGCTTTTTTATTTTCATCATTCTCTTTTTCTAAGAAACGTTCAATGTCATTTTGCTGTTTTTTATTGTCTTTGTCAATGTCAGGAAGAATAGCAAACTCATCGAACATTTTATCAAGAGAATCTTCACGTTGGAATTTTAATCCCATACTTCCACCTCCAAGCGCCTTTAGTTTACCATGAAAAGCAAAGTTTTTCATCTGAAAAGTAAGCGAAATAGTGTTCAATCCTCATTCCCTTTACTATAATAAAATAAGAAGTACATAAAAGAGGTGAGAAAGATGATCAAAACGAAAAAAATCTATACTTTCATTCAATCGGCTCAACTCGCAGACAACGTGATGCGGGAGCAAATAGCCAACTGGTTCGCTTTGGTCCGTCTTTCCTTTACACCCACCAGCTACTATTTAAATCAAAAGGAAATCCATTCCTATGATATAGCTGAAGTGCGCGCATTGCTGGAGGGAAGTATTGAAGAAGTCAATTTTGAACTGATTTTGACCGATGGACAAAATGAATCAAGTATTCATGTCGTCCAAGCAGCCGTGCTGCAACGACATCTCTTTACATTTACGGTTTTCCAGGAATCCCGCGAACTTTTATTGAGTTATGTACAAACAACAATGGAACAAGGAGGGCTCTTTAGCTATATTCGAGCCTATGATGAATTTCTAAATCACAATGTAGAAAGTGTTGCGAAGCGCTACGACTTTCAGAAACCAGAAGAGATTGCGGAATTGCCTAAGCGGAAAAACCATGCAAATGAAATCGTGATCGACTGCAATCAATTTGCTGGTTATGATGTATTTTACAACGGCTATTGTTTGACGTCTTGTTGGCGTATGTACTTCTCAGAGTACTATGAGCGGGTACTGCCGCTAGTGATCATTAAAGATGCCCAGCAAGTCGAACAAATCCAAACGTTGGCGGAAGGGGTAGTCATGGTGGAACTCTACCGTGATCCGTTCCAATGGGATCATCCCAGCAATCTTTCCTATCAGCGATTGTTCCGTGATCAAATTGGTGTCGATCAGCTGAGTTGGGATAATGGGGTGGGGATCTTACGGGAACCCTTTATT
This sequence comes from Enterococcus sp., assembly GCF_022711995.1. Classification (GTDB taxonomy): domain Bacteria; phylum Bacillota; class Bacilli; order Lactobacillales; family Enterococcaceae; genus Enterococcus_D. The sequence goes on along the minus strand of NZ_JALAHI010000075.1, from coordinate 59,262 downwards.
GAATACGCATTCGGCGATCAGCTGATCCAGACGATTCAGTATCAAAACGATCGCTTGCAGCCAACGGTCAAACGAAAAGCGACGCATTTTGTCACAAGAAACTTCGATTTGGTTCGTGAAATTTATCAGGAACGCCGTGTAAGAGGCTTGTTGAATGCGCAGGCATATTTTCCTTGGATCGACCAAAACGAGAGGCGCATGATGGATTATATCGTCTTAAAACCGCAACTAACCATTGATAACGGACTGGACGCGTATGAATTTTATATTCGCAGTCATCTAGAAGTCAATTATACAACCGAGCACTTTGAAGACTACACCGTTTGTTTACAGTTTTATCTCCCTCAAGCGACAATGGCAGATCTGCCTATTGATGAGTTGAAAAGGCGGATGTCCGATGTCCATTTTGGTTTTTTGCATCGCAGCAAAAAATACACCTGGGTCAATTTAAAAAAAGAAAGTCACCGCTTGCGGGTTTATTTTATGAATATGGAACGCTTAGAACATCGATCCCTCGAAAATAAATGACCAGAGAACACAAGACCCTTGAATCATCTCCATGCAAAAAAGTCTCCTGTGTTGAAACACAGGAGATTTTTTATTATCCATTACTTATTAAGCGGTGGTTACTTCTTTTTTCAACAATCCGAAGATGATTCCAGAAACGATTGCACCGATTAGGATGAACAGCAAGAATAATAATGGTTTTGACAATAGAAGAACAACAAAGATTCCGCCGTGTGGTGCCATCAATTGGATGTTGAATGCACCGACTAATGCGCCAGTCAAAGCAGAACCAACAACGAAACTTGGAATCGCCCGAAGAGGATCAGCTGCTGCAAAAGGAATCGCCCCTTCGGTTACAAAGGACAGCCCCATCACGATGTTGGTCAAACCAGCTTCTTTTTGGTCTTTGGTAAATTTATTTTTGAATAGGACTGTTGCGATGAAGATCGCCAATGGCGGCACCATTCCGCCAGCCATCACTGAGGCCATTACGACACTACCACCATCAGCAACCGTAGTGGCAAGTGTTGCCGTACCGAAAACATAGGCAGCTTTGTTGATTGGTCCCCCTAGATCGGCGGCCATCATAGCTGCTAACAACGCGCCTAGTAGTGCAGCGTTTGTTCCGCTTAAACCAGTTAGGAAACTATTCAGACCATCATTGATGGCTTTCATTGGGACATTGATCAATAACATCAAAAAGCCAGTGATCAACAAACCAAAAACAGGGTAGAAGAGAATCGTTTTAATACCGTCTAATGATTTAGGTAATCCTTTGAAGAGGTTGCGCAAGAATTTGATAACATATCCTGCTAGAAATCCACCAATCAATGCACCTAGGAATCCTGCACCCCCAGTATTTGCCAATGCACCAGCGGCAAAACCAACAATCAAACCTGGACGATCACTGATACTAGAGGCAATAAATCCAGCTAGGACAGGTAACATAAATCCGAAAGCAGCACTACCGATTTGATTGAACCAAGCAGCTTGTTGGTTATAACTACCTAACTGGTTTAAAGCGTCTTGGGGAACACCCATGAATTGATCGACCATGAAAGAGATAGCAATCATGATGCCGCCGGCAATAACGAATGGCAGCATATGAGAAACACCATTCATCAAGTCTTTGTAGATTCGTTGACCAACGGTTCCATCAGCCGAAGCTTCTTCCGCCACTGTTTGACCAGTGCTATGAAAGACTGGGGCATCGCCGCTCAATGCTTCATTAATCAGTTGTTCCGTTTTACGAATCCCGTCACTCACCGGCCGATTCACTAGATGTTTGCCATTAAAGCGATCCATTTCAACTTTTTTGTCTGCAGCAACGATGACACCAGCTGCCCGAGAAATATCCTCTTCGGTTAAGCGATTTTTGATTCCTTCTGAACCATTTGTTTCAACCTTGATATCTACGCCTAGTTCTTTGGCTTTTTTCTTCAATGCATCTTCCGCCATATAAGTATGGGCAATTCCGGTAGGACAGGCAGTTACAGCAACAAGGTATGGCCGGTCACCGGCTGGTTCGGCGGCAGTATCAACTGTCGATTCTTCTTTTTGTGCTTCTGCATCGGCAAAGAGTTGTTGGACGGCCTCCGCAGTAGTGGCATTCTTTAATTGTTCAACAAATTCTGGATCCACCAGTTGACGAGAAAGAGCAGCCAATGCTTGTAGATGAGTATCATTCGCTCCTTCAGGTGCAGCAATCATAAAGAAGAGGTAAGTAGGCTGGCCGTCTAGCGCTTCGTAATCCACACCTTTTTTACTTTTAGCAAATAAAACAGTGGCTTCATTGACGGCTTGATTTTTGGCATGAGGCATGGCGATTCCATCACCAAGGCCAGTAGACGTTTGAGCCTCACGGGCTAAAATTCCTTCTTTGTAGACAGTTATATCTGAAATACGACCAACTTCATAAAGTTTGGCCACCATTTCGTCAATGGCTCCTTGTTTATCTGTTGCTTGCAGGTCCATGATCATGGCATCTTTTAATAGTAAATCATTGATTTTCATTGTTTATCCTCCTTAGATTAAGTCAAACGATCTTTTCAATGACGACTTCTGGTAATAATTCTTGAATGAATGCAGCAGTTGCTAAGTCATCTGAAAACGCAGTGGCACTTCCACAAGCGACGCCCCATTTGAAAGCTTCCAGTGCATTTTTTGTTGCTGTATATTGGCCAATAAAGCCAGCAATCATAGAGTCGCCTGCACCAACTGAATTTTTCAAAGGACGCTTCAGAACATTCGAGCGATAAATTTCATTTCCTGTAAAGAAAAGGGCCCCATCACCGCCAAGAGAAACGATCACATTTTTTGCGCCATCGGCGATTAGTTTTTGGCCATAAGGCAAAATATCCTCAAAAGAATGGAAGGTGGTTTGATACAGTTCTGCTAACTCATGATTGTTTGGTTTGATCAGCAGTGGCTGGTCCGGCAATGCGGCAATTAACTCGGATCCGGTTGTGTCAATAACGAATTCAGCACCAGCTTCTTTGACAATAGTGATCAATTCTTGGTAATAATCTGTGGTTAGCCCGTCGGGTTTGCTGCCAGAAAAAATCACGATATCTTCTTTTGTAAGTGCCGATAACTTCCGCTTCAATTGCTGGCTTTCAGCGTCTGTAATCGTAGGTCCTAACCCGTTGATTTCGGTTTCTTCACCGGATTTTAATTTAATATTGATCCTTGTATCGGCAGCAACTTGTGTAAAATCTGTCGTGATTCTTTCGTTGATCAACCACTCTTCGATAAAACGTCCCGTGAAGCCACCAATAAAACCAATTGCAGTGGAGGGAGTCTGGATTCGCTGTAAAATACGAGAAACATTGATTCCTTTTCCTCCGGGAAGCTTAAAGTCTTGTTTCATTCGATTGAGTTCCCCTAATTGTAATGCATCGACGTGGACGATATAGTCGATGGATGGGTTTAATGTAACAGTGTAAATCATTCGGATACCTCCATAACAGTTGTTTTTGAACGGAATTTTGCCAGATAGCTTTTTGGACAGAAATCTGTAATGATCTCTGCATTTTCAATCGTTGAAACTTGGGCAAAAGTAGTTTGCTGAAATTTAGAATGGTCGACTAATACATACGCTTTTTGACTATTCTCCAGCGCAATTTTTTTGATCATTGCTTCTTCAGGATCCGGGGTAGTAAAACCAGCCTCTAAGTGGGCACCATTCATACCAATAAAACAGCGATTGAAACGCAACTTTCTTAATTGCTCACTGGCACCACTTCCTAAAACCGCATTGGTGCTGATTTTGATGGTTCCTCCTAGAATCAGGGTCTCGATTCCTTGATCAATCAATAAGGATGCATGTTTGACAGAGTTGGTGACCACCTTCAAATCGGAGATAGTTGATAGAAAAGGAATCATTTCAAGCGTGGTTGTTCCGGCATCTAAGTAAATGACTTCTTCGTTTTTGATCAAAGAAACGGCATATTGGGCGATTTTTTGCTTTTCGGCTTGGAATTTTTGGGTTTTTTCTTTCATATTAGGTTCAAAACCGAGTTGCTGAACTTTTTTTGCCCCTCCATGGATCCTTACCAAGGCATTTTGGCCTTCAAGCTCTTGCAAATCACGACGAATCGTTGATTCAGACGCCTGTAATTGCTGAATCAACTCACTGACTTTGACAATTTCAGATTCTTCTAAAAGGGCCAAAATCCTTTGATGGCGCTCTTCTGTAAGCATTTACATCACCTCTTCAATTGTTATGATAGCACAAAAAACGGTCATAATCAATCACAAACAGTTAAAAACGGTCAAAATGTAAGGTGGTGAATGTTTGAAACGGTCAAAAATAGTCGGCGATTAGGTCAAACGAAGGATTAGATGAGCTAATGTTTGACAAGAATGACTATTATTTGGCTTAATTGATTTAAGGGGGGAATTATATGAAAAATGAAGTGATACTTCAAGGCTTCCAATGGGACTTGCCAGCAGATAGTCAACATTGGAACAAATTGAAAGAAATGAGTAATCAACTAAAAAATTATGGTTTTACAGCGGTATGGTTGCCTCCTGCGTATAAAGGCACAGCTGGCGCTGAAGATGTTGGTTATGGCGTCTATGACTATTACGATCTTGGAGAGTTTGACCAAAAAGGATCGGTGCCGACCAAGTATGGAACCAAAGATGAATACCTTGCAGCGATCAAAGCATTGCAAGAGCAAGGATTGAAAGTATACGCCGATATCGTGTTCAATCATCTAATTGGTGCCGATGAAAAAGAAACGGTGCCTGCGGTCAAGTACAGCTGGGACAATCGCAATAAACCAATAAGTGATGAAGAAGAAATCGAAGCTTGGACGAAGTTCACTTTCCCTGGAAGAAAAGGGAAGTACAATGATTATATATGGACATGGAAGAATTTTTCGGGGGTTGATTATGATGATCGGACCAATGATCACGCACTGTTCAACTTCGCCCAAAAAGGATGGGAAGACCAAGTAGATGACGAAATGGGCAACTATGATTACCTCATGGGGTGCGACTTGGATATGGAAAACCCCGAAACCATCGAGCAGCTGGATAAGTGGGGCAAATGGTATCAAGAGCTGACACAGGTCGATGGTTATCGATTGGATGCGGTCAAACACATTGAGTTTAATTATTATGTCAATTGGCTTTTAAATCGCCGGGAAGAAAAAGGCGAGGATTTGTTTGTGGTGGGAGAATATTGGTCCGGTGATCTGCCAAAACTAGAAGAGTATTTAGATTCTTCCGGAAATCTGATCCATCTGTTTGATGTGCCATTGCATTACAATTTTTACGAAGCATCTCATTCAAATGGTGCGTATGATATGAGTCAGATTTTCGCCGGCACATTGACCGCTTCTCGTGAAGACTATGCGGTGACTTTTGTTGACAATCATGACACACAAGTCGGGCAAAGTTTACAATCTTGGGTCGATGGTTGGTTTAAAGTGCATGCTTATGCGTTGATCTTGTTACGAAAAGCTGGAGTACCAGTTGTATTTTGGGGTGATCTATTCGGCATTCCTGAACAAGGTATTGAACCCGTTGGGGAAGATCTGGAAAATCTAATGAAATTACGGGAAAAAATCTCCTTTGGAAATCAAGTGGATTATTTCGATGACCCTAATTGTATTGGTTGGGTACTGACAGGCGATTATGAACATGAATTGTCTGGCTTGGCGGTGGTCATGACAAATGCGCAAGGTGCTGAAAAAGAAATGACCATCAGTGCATTTCATGGCGGGGAAACTTATGTGGATATTTTGAAAAATAATGAAGCAAAAGTCGTTTTAGATGAAACCGGTAAAGGGGTCTTCCCGGTCAACGATGGTCAAGTTTCTATTTATGTAAATGAACGCTTAGTGGAAAAATTTTATAGCTGATGTTCAATAAATGCTTAGCAGGATAGTCTTCTGCTATTGTACGGCAATCAGAGTCGAAGGGACAAAGCTGCAGATACCAGATCTGTTGCTTTGTCCCTTCGTTTTTTCGAATCTTGATCGTCGGATGTCCTTATTTCAGTTGTTGCTCGCGGTACTAAGTAAGCGGCCCATTCGCTAAATAGCTGATTTTTTTCTTTACTTCTGACACGCTGTTGGAATCTGTTAAGATCAGCAAGGCATCGCCGACCTTCATGATAGTGTCTCCGCGGGTCAGAAGTTCATTTTCGCCTCGACGGATCGAAACCAGCAACATGTTTTCTGGCCAAGGAAAGTCGCGAACAGCCATTCCGTCAAATAAGCTTTCAGCAGTCACAGGGTATTCAATCACTGTTTTGGTTCCTCGGATATTCACTGTTGGTTCTTTGTGCATTTTTTCCAGTAGGGATTCGTAGATTGGATGCCCCCCGAGGCCATCTACTACGATATAGGCAACTAAACTGACTAATCCTAAGGGCATCAAGTGATTGATGGAGCCCACCATTTCAGTGACTAGAATAATCGCTGTTAGCGGGGCTTTCCCAATGGCTGTAAAGTAACCAGCCATAGCTACGATCACAAAATTTTTGACATAAATAGGGTCCAAACCGAATGATTGAACCAAAAACGTGCCAAAGATCGCACCGATGATTGCGCCCAATGTTAAAATCGGTAAAAAAATGCCGCCGGGAAGACCGGCTCCATAAGAGATCATAGAAAAACAATAGCGCAAAATCAGCAACAGAATCAAAAACAGCAGAGGAGCCCCGGTTTCTCCTAACGTCAGAATAATTTGATTTCCACCGCCTAAATAGTCTGGTAAAAATAGACCGATTGGAATAATCAATACAAAAGGAATCAATCCATACCAGTCAGAGGGAATAGGGAGTTTCCCATACCATTTTGGCAAGGACAGCAATGTCCACTGATAAAATCTTCCCAAGACACCCAATAAAATTCCTAAAATCACTAACGTGCCATAGTATTTCAGCGGGAGGTCACTGATCTTTCCTTGATAAAGGACTGGTTTCAGACCAAAAAAATTCAAAGAGACAAAGTTAGCGGTAATCACGGAAGCAAAAGATGTCAGCCATACAAGAGGTGAAAAGGAATGATGGATCTCTTCTAAAATGAAAAGCAAACCAGCAATCGGTGCATTGAAAGCTGCAGAAAGACCAGCGCTGGCGCCGCTGGAAATCAAAATCTTTTCTTCTGACTTTGGTCCCTTAAAGAATTGGCTAAGACCTTGTCCGACTGCGGCACCCAGTTGGATGGATGGCCCTTCTCGTCCTAAGAAAAGACCGGAACCAACAGAGAGAATGCCCCCAACGAATTTTTTCCAAAGGACAGGAAACCAGGGGTAATCAATCTCGCCGCTTAATTTTCCTTCAACTTGCGGGATACCGCTGCCTTTGATCTGCGGCTCGGATTTTACTAATAAGATCACAATGATTGCTAGAATGATCGAAAATAATAGCCATAAGATAATTTGCAGTGGATGATCAGCAAGATACCGATAGAGGTCCACCACCTTTTCACTTACAAGCTCGATCGCCAAACGAAATAAACTAACGACGATCCCTACAAACCCACCGACTAGGATTCCTTTGCCAATAAATGCTAGACGGGTGGTATCTAAATAATGGATTTCATGTTTCTTCATCGAACTCCTCACTTTCCTTATTTAATTTAGCCCTTTTTTGAATAGATAACAAGGAATTTTTTTGAAGAACAAAAAGGAAAATTTTAGCAACTTTTCAATGCGTTCGGTTTTCCCTACAATCGGATAATGCTATAATTGAATGGATTGAGAAAGAAAGGATGGTTAAAACCATGTCATCCAAAAGTGAATTACTTGCGAACATGAACCCACGGCAAAAAGAGGCCGTGATGCAGACAGAAGGACCTCTATTGCTGATGGCCGGAGCCGGTAGTGGCAAAACGCGGGTCTTGACCCACCGAATCGCTTATTTGATTGAAGAAAAAAATGTCAATCCTTGGAATATCCTTGCCATTACTTTTACTAACAAAGCGGCAAGAGAAATGAAAGAACGGGTGAATCAGCTGCTGGGATCTGGCGGAGAAGACGTCTGGGTCTCGACGTTTCACTCGATGTGTGTCCGGATTTTACGAAGAGACGTTGATCGGATCGGCTACTCGAAAAACTTTACGATCATTGATTCCTCTGAACAAAATACGTTAATGAAACGAGTTTTAAAAGAGTTAAATATCGATCCTAAAAAATACGATCCTCGGTCTATCTTGGGAGCCATTTCCAATGCGAAAAATGAATTGTTGACACCGGCAGATTATGAAAATCAGCAAGGTAGTTTATTTGAGCAGATCGTGGGTCGTTGTTACGCACTTTACCAAAAGGAATTGAGAAACAATCAGTGTATGGATTTTGACGATTTGATCATGAATACCATTCGCTTATTTAAGGAAAATGAAGATGCACTGCAGTTCTATCAACGGAAATTCCACTATATTCATGTGGACGAATACCAAGATACCAACCATGCACAATACACCCTCGTTAATTTATTAGCGGCTCGCTTCAAAAATCTTTGTGTGGTTGGGGATGCGGACCAAAGTATTTACGGTTGGCGGGGTGCCAACATGCAGAATATTTTAGATTTTGAAAAAGATTATCCTGATACAGCGGTGATTTTGTTGGAACAAAATTATCGCTCCACACAGACAATTTTGAATGCGGCGAATCAGGTCATCAAAAATAACCGTAACCGTCCAGATAAAAACTTATGGACGGAAAATACAGCTGGTGAAAAAATCACTTACTATCGCGGCGACAGTGAACGGGATGAAGCACGGTTTATCGTCAGTGAAATGCAAAAACAGATCGCGGATAAAGGTCGAAAATATGGCGATTTTGCTGTCTTGTATCGGACCAATGCCCAATCTCGGGTGATTGAAGAGATGTTGTTGAAAGCAAATGTCCCTTATACAATGGTGGGGGGACGCAAATTCTATGATCGGAAAGAAATCCGAGATATCTTAGCGTACCTTTCGGCAATAGCCAATCCTAGTGACTCCCTCAGTTTGGAGCGAATCATCAATGTGCCTAAACGTGGTATCGGAGCGACTTCTGTTGAGAAACTTCGAGAGTTTGCTTCTCTTCATGAATGGTCGCTACTGGAAGCAGCGATGAATGTCGATTTAGCCAATATCTCAGGAAAAGCTGGGAAAGAGCTAGGTAGTTTTGGGGTGATGATGGATCAGTTTGCCCAAATGATTCCTTATTTATCAGTAACAGAACTAACCAAAGAAATTTTGGATAAAACCGGATATAAACAAGAGCTGATCAATCAAAACAATCTTGAATCTCAGTCCCGATTAGAAAACTTGGAAGAATTCCTGACGGTTACACAAGAGTTTGACAAACGCTTCGAAGCACAAAATGAAGATGATGCCGATGCACCGGAGGAAAAATTGAGTATCTTTCTTAACGATCTCGCATTGCTGTCAGACGTTGACTCCTATGAAGAAGAAAGCAGTCAAGTAACATTAATGACATTGCATGCGGCTAAAGGGTTGGAATTTCCGGTGGTCTTTTTAATCGGATTAGAGGAGAATATTTTCCCATTGTCTCGAGCCCTGATGGAAGAAAGCGAATTGGAAGAAGAACGTCGCTTAGCCTATGTGGGTATTACCCGTGCGGAAGAAGAATTATTCTTGACGAATGCATTTTCTCGAACCCTTTATGGGCGTACACAGTATAATCGGCCTTCTCGCTTTGTCGAAGAGATCGAGCAAGATCTCTTGCAGTCTTTAGGAGAAAGAAGCCAACCAAAGAAAGCAGCGACACCGTTTCAACCTAAAGTCTTCAAACCAACCTATACACAGCCCCGCCAAACCACTGTGTCGTCGAAACAAACCACGACGGCAGCGGGAAATCAATGGCAAGTGGGGGAAAAAGTCAATCATAAAAAATGGGGTATCGGTACGATCGTTCGAACCACTGGAGCAGCACAAGATCTTGAATTAGATGTTGCTTTTCCCCAACAAGGAGTAAAACGGCTGCTAGCTGCCTTTGCTCCAATCGAAAAACTATAAGGAGGAATCGAAATGGCTGTGCCATCAACTGAAGCGCAACAACGAGCGGAAGAATTAAGAACCACTTTGAATCAATATGCTTATGAGTATTACGTGAAGGATCAGCCGTCTGTCGAAGATTATGTCTATGATCAGCTTTACAAAGAACTGGTTCAATTAGAAACGGATTACCCTCAGCTGGTAACAGAAGATTCTCCAACGCAGCGGGTCGGCGGAATTGTGTTACCAGGATTTGAAAAAGTCGTTCACGATATTCCTTTATACAGTTTAAACGATGTTTTTGATAAGGAAGAAATCATTGCCTTTGATGCCCGGGTGCAAAAAGCTCTTGGCCGCGCAGTGGATTATGTCTGTGAATTAAAAATCGATGGGTTATCGATCTCGTTGAAATATGAGAATGGCCGGTTTGTCCGTGGCGCCACCCGGGGTGACGGAACAGTCGGAGAAAATATCACCGAAAACTTAAAGACAGTCAAATCGATTCCATTAAAGCTGAAAGAACCAGTCTCACTTGAAGTCCGGGGCGAGTGTTATATGCCAAAAGCCTCCTTTATTCGTTTAAACCAAGCACGAGAAGAAGAAGGACAAGAAGTTTTTGCCAATCCGCGAAATGCGGCTGCCGGGAGTTTGCGGCAATTAGATACGCGTATTGCTGCCAGCCGGAATTTAAGTACATTTTTATATACACTGGCAGATTTCGGCCCGATTGAGGCGCACGATCAATTCTCAGCGCTTGATGAATTGGACAGCTTAGGATTTCGCACAAATCATGAACGACGGTTATGCCGCACCATCGATGAAGTCTGGGCCTACATCGAAGAATTTCACGAGAAACGCAGTGAACTGCCTTATGAAATCGATGGTGTTGTCATCAAAGTCAATGCTTTTTCTGATCAAGATGCCTTGGGCTTTACTGTCAAAGCGCCTCGCTGGGCGGCTGCCTATAAATTTCCCCCAGAAGAAGCAGAAACAATCATTGAAGATATTGAATGGACTGTTGGCCGAACCGGAGTGGTGACACCAACTGCGGTCATGACACCGGTTCGAGTGGCTGGAACAACCGTGAGTCGTGCCAGCTTGCATAATGTCGACTATATTCGTACGAAAGACATTCGCTTGAATGATTCTGTGATTATCTATAAAGCAGGCGACATCATTCCAGAAGTAGCAAATGTATTGACAGACAAGCGACCAGCCGACAGTGAACCTTATCCGATTCCTACCCACTGTCCTATCTGTGACAGTGAATTGGTCCATTTAGATGAAGAAGTAGCATTACGCTGTATCAATCCGAAGTGTCCTGCACAAATGAAAGAAGGATTGAGTCATTTTGTCTCTCGGAATGCGATGAATATTGAAGGGTTAGGGCCACGAGTCCTTGAACAAATGTATGAAAAACATTTAGTGGCCGATGTGGCAGACTTGTATTATTTGACAGAAGAACAATTATTGACATTAGACAAAATCAAAGAAAAGTCAGCCAATAATATCTTGTCAGCCATTGAAGCCAGCAAAGAAAATTCCGTTGAACGCTTGATTTTTGGTTTAGGGATTCGTCATGTGGGGTCCAAAGCAGCAAAAATTCTGGCGGAGCATTATCGCAATTTGCGTAATCTAAGCAAAGCGGACGAAGAAGAAATCGTTTCTTTAGATACGATTGGACAAACCATTGCGGATAGTGTCGTCACTTATTTCCAAAATGAAGAAGTCCATGATCTTTTGGATGAGTTGGAGAATGCCGGAGTCAATTTCGATTATCTTGGTTTAAAAAATGAGGAGCTGGCCGCTGTTGACTCACCTTTTAAAGACAAGACCGTTGTCTTAACAGGAAAGTTGACGCATTTTACTCGGGAAGAAGCAAAAGAGAAAATCGAGAACCTTGGCGGCAAAGTAACAGGAAGTGTCTCGAAGAAAACGGATATCGTCGTAGCAGGAGAAGACGCCGGCAGTAAGTTGACCAAAGCGCAAAGCTTAGGCATCACCGTTTGGGAAGAAAATCAAATGGTGGCAGCGATCGAAGGGAGCCATACCCATGAAGATTAAACACTTATTGATCGTTGCGATGTCGTTAAGTGTTTTATCTGGTTGTGGGAATCTCAATAAAGGAATCACGAATATCAACGAAGGAGAAGAAACGGCCAGTGGCAATATTACTACAGGTCGTGTCGATAATTCGGTCTATCAAGCGTTGATGACCGATGGTAAGTACCAGCCCAGCACTGCCAGAGGGTTAAATGCTGAGCAATTGAACAGTGGCTTCAATCAAGCCAATTTTGAGAATGGCTTGCTGAGGTTGTCCAAGAAGACTTTTTCTGTCGATACGTGTTACTTCCAAGAAGGTCAAAAAATCCCTGCCGATACCATCAAGAGTTGGTTGAAACGAGTGTCAGATGATAACCCGCAAGGATTAAATCCTGCAGGTTCCGATCAGCCGCTTATTTTCCAACAATTGATGGAGCAGGATTTTATTAAAGAAGATGGCAAAACATTAGCAGGGATCAGTCTGGGATTTGCCTTTAACACTGTCTACTATGGCAGTGAAAAGACCATCAATATCTCTCGTGATGAATGGATGGCAAACGCCCGAAAAACGGTCAATGCTGTTTTGACACAAGTCCGAAAAATCAAAGGCTTGGAGCAGGTGCCTATTGTGATCGGTTTGTTTGAACAAGCGCCGAAAGATGATATCGCCGGCGGCAATTATGTATATCACGCAGTGAGTCAAGATGGAGGAACGACCATTGATCAATACGAGGAAGTAGAAGAAGCACACATCACGTTGCCGGTAGCGTCCGGAGATACCAATGATGCTACCGACGATGGTTTGGACAATAAATTCAAAACATTTCGTGATGCCATTCTCGGTTTCTTCCCCGACTTGAGTGGTGTGACCGGCAATGCCTATTATGTAGATGGCCAACTGCAAAAACTTGTGTTGAAAATCGAATCAAACTACTATAGTAGAACAGAGCTGACAAGTTTTACTCAGTACAGTGCCAAGCAAGTCGAAACAGTCTTTAAAGATGTTCCCGGTGAGATTGAAGTTCAGGTGGGCTCTTTAGGAAATCCGCAAGCTTTTATTTCCCGTAAGGATGGACAAGAGAAAATCGAGACCTACATTTTCAATTAAGTATGATAATTTTCAAAATGTATTTCATGATTGGCCGGAAAAGTGATACAATACATTGGAAAAACGTAAACGTATTTTTATGGATGCGAGAAAGAGGAGGATTTTATGGCGATAAGCGAAGAACAAGTCAAACACGTTGCCAAACTAGCAAAACTATCATTCTCAGATGATGAACTACATGAGTTTACCTCTCAGTTAGGGAAAATTATTGATATGGTAGAAACCTTAGAAGAAGTGGATACAGAAGGTGTACCATTTACATCAAACGTTGCGGAAACGATCAATGTGATGCGGGAAGATGTCGCAACTGAAGGCTGGGATCGTCAAGAATTAATGCGCAATGTACCGGAATCAGAAGATGGTTTCATTAAAGTACCAGCAATTATCGATAATGGGGAGGCCGGTGCGTAATGACAGAATTAGTAAGTAAAAGCTTAGAAGAACTCCATAACCTACTTGTCTCCAAAGAAATTTCTGCTGTCGATTTGACAACAGAAACTTTTGAGCGTATCAGAGTAACTGAACCAAAAGTGGATTCATTTATTACTTTAAATGAAACAAAAGCCTTAGAATTAGCCAAAGCCCTTGATGAAAAAGGCATTTCTGAAAGCAATGTTTTAGCAGGAATTCCAATTGGGATCAAAGACAATATCGTAACGAAAAATCTATTGACGACAGCTGCATCAAAAATCTTGGCTAACTTCGATCCGATATATAATGCAACAGTTATGGAAAAAGTCTACCAAGCAGATATGATACCTGTGGGTAAATTGAACATGGATGAATTTGCCATGGGTGCAAGTACGGAAACTTCTTACTTTAAAAAAACCAAGAATGCCTGGGATCATACCAAAGTTCCTGGCGGTTCTTCAGGTGGTTCTGCTGCTGCAGTAGCTGCTGGACAAGTACCAGTTTCACTTGGTAGTGATACTGGGGGTTCGATTCGCCAACCTGCTTCCTTCAATGGAATCGTCGGCATGAAACCAACTTACGGTCGCGTTTCACGTTTTGGTCTGATTGCATTTGCTTCTTCATTGGATCAAATTGGTCCAATGACCCGCACAGTCAAAGATAATGCTTTGGCACTGTCAGCCATTAGTGGATTTGATGCCAAAGACAGCACATCAGCTGGTGTTGCGGTACCAGATTTTGCGGCAGGATTGACCGGTGATATCAAAGGCATGAAAGTAGCATTACCTAAAGAATACATGGGTGATGGGATTCAGCCGGGGGTTCGTGAAGCGGTATTGAAAGCGGCAGAGACCTTCCGTGCATTAGGTGCAACAGTTGAAGAAGTCAGCTTGCCTCATTCTAAATATGGCGTTTCTGTCTACTATATTATTGCTTCTTCTGAAGCAAGTTCGAACTTGCAGCGTTTTGACGGGATCCGTTATGGCTACCGTTCAGAAAATGTCAAAAATCTAGACGATGTCTATGTCAACTCTCGCAGCGAAGGCTTCGGAGAAGAAGTAAAACGTCGAATCATGCTTGGAACATTCTCATTAAGTGCTGGTTATTACGATGCTTACTTCAAAAAGGCCGGACAAGTCCGTACATTGATCAAACAAGACTTTGATAAAGTGTTTGCGGAGTATGATTTGATCATTGGCCCTGCGTCGCCAACCGTTGCTTTTGGGTTGGGAGAAAACATCAACGACCCAATCACGATGTATATGAATGACATCTTAACAATCCCAGTTAATTTGGCTGGCTTACCAGGAATGTCTATTCCAGCAGGATTCTCTGAAGGATTACCAGTTGGGTTGCAAATCATCGGGAAACATTTTGATGAAGCAACGATGTATCAAGCGGCTTATGCGTTTGAACAAGCAACTGATTTTCATACGAAAAAACCAGTGATTTTAGGAGGGAATAACGCATGAACTTCGAAACAGTCATTGGGCTTGAAGTCCACGTAGAATTAAAAACCAACTCAAAAATCTTTTCACCGGCACCCGCACATTTTGGTGCCGAACCAAACAGCAATACAAATGTGATCGACTGGGGCTATCCTGGAGTCTTGCCAGTGATGAATAAAGCGGCACTAGAGTTTGGGATGAAAGCAGCACTTGCGTTGAACTGTGAAATTTCAAAAGATACTCACTTTGACCGCAAAAACTATTTCTATCCAGATAATCCGAAAGCTTATCAAATTTCACAATTTGATCAACCCATCGGTCATGATGGCTGGATCGAGATCGAAGTAGCAGGCAAAAAGAAAAAAATTCGTATCGAACGGGTCCATCTTGAAGAAGATGCCGGAAAAAATATGCACGGCATCGGCGGCTATTCCTACGTCGATTTGAATCGTCAAGGAACACCGTTGATCGAGATCGTTTCTGAAGCAGATATGCGTTCCCCAGAAGAAGCTTATGCTTATCTGGAAGCTTTACGCTCGATCATCCAATTTACCGAAGTCTCTGATGTTAAGATGGAAGAGGGCTCTATGCGTTGTGATGCCAATATCTCTTTGCGTCCTTATGGTCAAGAAGCATTTGGTACGAAAACCGAATTGAAAAACCTAAACTCCATGTCCTTTGTTAAAAAAGGCTTGGCATTTGAAGAAAAACGTCAAGCAAAAGTATTGCTTTCTGGTGGTGAGATCCAACAAGAAACCCGTCGTTTTGATGAGACCACCAATAAGACAATCTTGATGCGGGTCAAAGAAGGTTCTTCTGATTACCGTTATTTCCCAGAACCAGATATTCCTAAATTTGTCATTGATGATGAATGGATCGAACGGGTTCGTCAAACATTGCCGGAATTACCGCAAAAACGTCGCCAACGGTACATCAACGAGCTTGGGTTGCCGGAATACGACGCGATGGTCTTGACACTGACCAAGGAAATGTCCGACTTCTTTGAAGCAACCATCGATGCAGGAGCAGATCCAAAACAAGCCTCTAACTGGCTAATGGGAGAAGTTTCTGCCTACTTAAACAGCGAAAAATTAGAACTAGAAGAAACAAAATTAACGCCGGACAACCTTGCAGGAATGATCCAGCTGATTGCGGATGGAACAATCAGTTCGAAGATTGCTAAAAAAGTCTTTAAAGAGTTGATCACCAATGGTGGCGATGCAAAAGAAGTTGTCAAAGCCAAAGGATTGATCCAACTATCCGATCCAGCACAACTGCTGCCGATGATCAATGAAGTTTTGGATAAGAATCAACAATCTGTTGATGACTTTAAAAACGGAAAAGATCGAGCGGTTGGTTTCCTAGTTGGACAAATCATGAAAGCAACAAAAGGGCAAGCCAACCCAGGTGTGGTAAATAAATTACTCCAAGAAGAATTGGCAAAACGATAAGAGGCGAAATATGAAAAGAGCCAGAGTCATTTATAATCCGACATCAGGAAAAGAACTGATTCGCAAACAGCTTGCCGATATATTGGAAGTGTTGGAAAAAGCCGGCTATGAAGCTAGTGCTTTTGCCACCACTCCAGCACCATTTTCTGCTCGTGATGAAGCGAATCGAGCTGGGAAAGCAGGATTTGATCTTGTTGTTGCAGCTGGAGGAGACGGAACGATCAACGAAGTAGTCAACGGGATTGCTCCGCTAAAAAAACGTCCTAAGATGGCGATCATACCCGGCGGTACTACCAATGACTATGCCCGAGCACTGAAAATTCCCAGAAACGATGTCAAAGCGGCAGCAGAGGTCATTCTAAAAAGACAAACGATCAACATGGATATTGGAAAAACGGATCGGGATTACTTTATCAATATCGCTGCCGGTGGGCACTTGACTGAACTAACCTATGATGTCCCTTCAGAATTGAAGAGTGTGTTTGGTTACTTGGCTTATCTCGTCAAAGGGGCGGAATTATTGCCGCGGGTCAAGCCAATCAAGATGCACTTTAAGTATGATGACGGAGAATATATTGGTGGTGCTTCTATGTTCTTTCTAGGATTGACCAATTCAGTGGGTGGTTTTGAACAAATCGCCCCCGATGCGAAACTTGACGATGGGAAATTTTCGTTGATTATTGTAAAAACAGCGAATATCTTTGAAATCGTTCATCTGATCGCATTGATGATGAACGGCGGCAAACATATCAATGATCGCCGCCTGATCTATACCAAGACGTCTAAGTTGGAAGTGGATGCCCCCGAGGCAAAAGATCGGTTGATGATCAATTTAGACGGTGAATACGGTGGCGATGCCCCGATGGTCTTTACCAACTTGCATAATCATATTGAATTTTTTGCTAATTTAGATCAAATTCCAGATGATGCAGTCGTTGGCGACTCTTATGAAGAAGTCAGTCAAGGCTTTATCAAAGAAGTGGAACGCTTAGCAGATGAAGATATCAATGGGGATGGACTTATCGGAGGCAAACAAGAAAATCAGTCATAAACCAAAAAGAACAAGAAGCCTAGCTTCCTGTTCTTTTTTGAAAAGGTGAAAAAATTGCTGATGTGGACAAATCAGCCATGATTTTTTTCGTAAAGGCTATTGGATCAATCTTTTCTATTTTTCCAGAAGCAAAGAAACAAGGGGGATGTTTCACATTTAACTCTTGTTTCACGAGGTATGTGGAGAAATAGTCACAACAACTTTAGGAAAAAGCGAATGAAATTCAATTTTTTAAAAAAAATTAGTCGAAAATCCATTTCTTTTGCTAGCAGAATTTTTTTTATGTTCGTAATTTGTCCTTCGATTAAAGAAATCCTACTATGCCAAATCGCTTTAGAATATGCTATAATAATGAAACTAAGAAATGGGGGAACTAGAATGGGGCATATTGATTCAGAAATGGCATTGAATCTGCTTTTAGAAGATGCCGAACGAATCAAACGATTGATTCGCAATCAAGAAAATAGTTTGTGTATTGCTCAATGTAAAGCATTTGAAGAAGTTGTTGATACACAAATGTATGGCTTGTCACGACAAGTTGCCTTTGCAACACGCTTGGGCATCGTAGACAATGCAGTGGGCCAACAATTGATGGCTGATTTGGAAAAAGACTTAAATCAATTGTATAGTGAAGTCTATGAAGAGAAAAAATCTACTGAAATTGGCAAGGAGGCATAATCTTGCCAGAAAAAGTTAAAAAAAGACACCTTTTAGATTATAGCATTCTATTGCCTTACCTTATTTTGTGCGTAACTGGTTTGATGATGGTTTACAGTTCAACCTCCTATGTGGCAATGACCGCAAATCCACCGTCGACTTCATTGTCCTATTTGATCAATCAAAGCATTTTTTGGGTTTTGAGTCTGATCATCATCACGGTCATGTATAAGATGAAGACAGATGTTTTTCGTAATAAGAAATTTGTCCAAATCGCCATGATCGTCATTTTCTTTCTGCTGATCGCTGCCTTTTTCTTTGAAAAAAGAAATGGGGCTTATGGCTGGCTCAAAATTGCTAGTTTTTCCGTTCAGCCAGCAGAATACTTGAAATTTATTATTATTTGGTTTTTGTCGGTGACATTTTCCTATCGGCAAGAAGGCATTCAAGAAGACTTTCGTGGCACTGTCCAACGGCCTATGCTGATCGTGTTGGCCTATACAGCAATCCTAGCTTTTTATCCGGACTTCGGAAATGCGGTGATTATTGTCATGCTGGCGTTTGTCGTTTTACTGTCTAGTGGATTGAATTATCTCTATACATTGATATTGGGGGGCGCAACAGTCGTTTTTGGTTCGCTGGCGGTGATGCTCGTCAATTTGACGGGAGGGAAATTCCTGCCTGAATATATCTACAATCGTTTTGCTATTTTCACGAATCCTTTTGCCGATGAATTTGATAAAGGGCATCAAATGGTCAATGGCTATTACGCCATGTTTAATGGTGGGTTATTTGGCCGCGGATTAGGAAATAGTATTCAAAAGCGGGGCTTCTTGAAAGAAGCGCATACCGATTATATTTTTTCGATCGTGATGGAAGAACTTGGTTTGATTCCTTCAATCATTTTATTAGGAATTCTTTTTTATATGGTAGGCAGAATGTTCTTGATTGGGATTCGCTCAAGAGATTCTTTTAACTCGATGATGTGCATCGGGATCGGGACATTGTTCATGTCACAGATTTTTATCAATTTAGGCGGGATCACTGGATTGATTCCGTTGACCGGGATTACCTTTCCATTTTTGAGTCAAGGTGGATCAAGTTTGTTAATGCTGTCGATTTGTGTCGGCTTTATTTTGAATATCAGTGCAGAAGAAAAGAGGAAACAATATAGTTTGAATTATTGATCAATGGAATGGAGTGGTATGATGAAAAAAGTATTAGTCGCTAATCGTGGAGAAATCGCGATTCGAGTTTTCCGTGCCTGTGCGGAGCTGGGCATCAAAACAGTAGGGATCTATGCTGCCGAAGATGAGTATTCCGTTCATCGGTTTAAAGCGGATGAAGCCTATCTTGTTGGTAAAGACAAGCGCCCTATCGAAGCCTATCTAGATATAGAAGACATTATTCGCACCGCGAAAAAATCCGGGGCAGAAGCGATTCATCCCGGTTACGGATTTTTATCCGAGAATTTAGCGTTTGCGCAACGCTGTGAAGAAGAGGGCTTGATTTTTATTGGTCCTTCAACACACCATCTGGATATTTTTGGCGATAAAATCAAAGCCAAGACGGCAGCCATCGAAGCCGGTATCCAATCCATTCCTGGTTCAGACGGACCAGTCGACACCATTGATGACGTTTTGCTCTTTG
The DNA here is from genome assembly GCF_022711995.1 of Enterococcus sp. Taxonomy (GTDB): domain Bacteria; phylum Bacillota; class Bacilli; order Lactobacillales; family Enterococcaceae; genus Enterococcus_D. The sequence goes on along the minus strand of NZ_JALAHI010000075.1, from coordinate 39,475 downwards.
CTGAAACCCATGGGTATCCTGTGATGATCAAAGCAGCTTTAGGTGGAGGCGGCCGCGGCATGCGGGTCGCTCACAATGAAAAAGAGGCTCGTGACGGCTATGAACGGGCAAAAAGTGAAGCAAAAGCGGCATTTGGCAGCGATGAAGTCTATGTAGAAAAATATATCAGTAACCCAAAACATATCGAAGTGCAAATTTTAGGTGACAGCCATGGAAATGTCGTTCATTTATTTGAAAGAGACTGTTCGGTGCAACGACGCCATCAAAAAGTAGTAGAAGTGGCCCCTTGCGTGTCAATGGATGCTGCGCAACGGGAAAAAATTTGTCAGGCTGCGGTCCAACTGATGAAACATGTCGGTTATATCAATGCCGGAACTGTTGAATTTTTAGTTGAAGGAGACAACTTCTACTTCATTGAAGTGAATCCTCGGGTTCAAGTGGAACATACGATCACTGAAATGATCACCAACTTGGATATTGTAACGACACAACTTTTGATTGCCCAAGGGAAAGATTTGCACAAAGAAATCGGCATTCCTAAACAAGAGGATATCCATTTTGAAGGAGTGGCGATCCAGTGTCGTGTAACGTCGGAAGATCCAGCCAATAACTTTATGCCTGATACCGGAAAAATCGATACCTATCGTTCACCCGGTGGCTTTGGTGTACGGCTAGATGTCGGCAATGCCTATGCCGGTGCAGTGGTCACCCCTTATTTTGATTCACTGCTGGTAAAAGTGTGTACCCATGCCGCTTCTTTTGATCAAGCAATTCAAAAAATGATGCGTTGCTTGAAAGAATTTCGGGTTCGTGGGGTCAAAACCAATATTCTCTTTATGCGTAATGTAGTTTCCCATCCACAATTTCGTTCCGGAGAAGCGAAAACAACTTTTATCGATAATACACCAGAGTTGTTTGAGTTTCCTCGCATTCGCGACCGTGGCAATAAAACCATGAAATATATTGGTGAAATCACTATCAATGGCTTTCCAGGCATTGAAAAGCAGAAAAAACCATTCTACAACGAGCCAAGAATCCCTCAGCAGATCGAAACACTGCCTGATTTTGTTTCGGCAAAAACGATTTTGGATACACAAGGTGCTGATGGGGTCGTTCGCTGGATCAATCAGCAAAAGAATGTCTTACTGACCGATACGACTTTCCGTGATGCGCATCAAAGCTTACTCGCTACGCGTGTACGTACGCAAGACTTCAAAAAGATCGCTGCATTGACAGAAGAGGGGATTCCTCAATTGTTCTCCAGCGAAATGTGGGGGGGCGCTACTTTTGATGTCGCTTACCGCTTCCTAACAGAAGATCCATGGGAACGTCTGCGAATGTTCCGTAAGAAAATGCCAAATACATTATTACAAATGTTATTCCGCGGCTCCAATGCAGTGGGGTATTCCAACTATCCCGACAATGTACTCGAAGAGTTCATCAAAGAATCGGCAGCACAAGGAATTGATGTTTTCCGCATTTTCGATAGTTTGAATTGGATTCCGCAAATGGAAAAAAGTATTCAAGCGGTCCGAGATGCTGGCAAAATTGCGGAAGCTGCAATTTGTTATACAGGGGATATCAATGATCCTACCCGTCAAAAATACTCTATCGACTATTACAAAAATATGGCCAAAGAACTACAAAATCTCGGAGCGCACATTATTGCGATCAAAGATATGGCAGGATTGCTGAAACCACAAGCGGCGTATCGTTTGATTAGTGAATTGAAAGCCAGCATTGATGTACCGATCCATTTGCACACCCATGACACAAGTGGAAATGGTATTATTACTTACTCGGCTGCCACCAAAGCAGGGGTCGATATTGTCGATGTCGCGATGTCTGCTGTCAGTGGAGCGACTAGCCAGCCAAGTATGAGCAGCCTGTATTATGCATTAGTCAACGGTGCCCGCTGTCCAGAGATCAATGTCGATAACATCCAACAGTTGAACCATTATTGGGAAGACGTTCGTATGTATTATCATCCTTTCGAGAATGGATTGAATGCCCCACAGACAGAAGTATACAAACACGAAATGCCTGGTGGTCAATATTCCAATCTGCAGCAACAAGCAAAAGCAGTGGGACTTGGCGAAAAATGGGACGAAATTAAAGAAGTCTATCATGAAGTCAACATGATGTTTGGTGATATCGTTAAAGTGACGCCTTCATCCAAAGTGGTTGGGGATATGGCTCTTTTCATGGTTCAAAATGGGTTATCTGAACAAGATATCTATGAAAAAGGCGAAACATTAAGTTTCCCAGAATCAGTGGTCACATTCTTCCAAGGTGAACTAGGTCAACCAGTCGGTGGGTTTCCAAAAGAATTGCAACGAATCATTCTAAAAGGTCGTCCGGCGTTCACAGAACGTCCTGGAGCCTTTGCTGAACCGGTAGATTTTGAAAAAGTCAAAGCTGAATTAGCAGAAAAAATCGGCTATCAACCAAAACCAGAAGAAGTTTTGAGCTATTTGATGTATCCGCAAGTCTTCTTAGACTACCGCAAAGCGTATGAACAGTTTGCGGATGTCAAAGTCTTAGATACGCCAACCTTCTTTAACGGCATGCGTTTGGGTGAAACCATCAACGTGGAGCTTGAAAAAGGAAAAATCTTGATCATTCGCTTAGATGAAATCGGCGAACCAGATATTGAAGGCAATCGGACCCTATTCTTTAACTTGAATGGGCAACGTCGAGAGATCTTAGTCAAAGATCATTCAATCATCAGTTCGGTTCAAACGAAGCGCAAAGCTGAACCAACTAATAAAGAACAAATTGGCGCAACGATGTCGGGATCTGTCCTACAAGTCTTGGTTAAAAAGGGCGATCGCGTAGCGAAAGGACAAACCGTGCTGGTGACGGAAGCAATGAAGATGGAAACAGCGATCGAAGCGCGTTTTTCAGGTGTAGTAGAACATATTTATGTCACAGAAGGAGAAGCAATCCAATCTGGTGATTTGCTGATCGAAATCAAAGAGAAGTAGGAAGTAGGTCTTGAAGATGAAACGAAGAGGAGTATTATTTTGCTGCATGTTTATTTTGGCGCTTGTTCTCGTCTATTTGCAGCCGGTATTTTTTCAACCCGTTTCACATTCAAGACCTGTTCTTGATAATCCGGTGAAAGCACCGACCAACTTAAATTATGAACCTATCAAAGCCGATGGCTTAGCAAAAGCCATCGGTGAATCTCTTTCTGATTTTGAAGAAGAGTTTGGCTCTCCAATCAGAACCTATCGTACAGGATATGATTTTGAAGTTCGTGTGTATAATCATCTGGATGACCAGCAATATCTTGAAATCAATACCGACGGCGAAAGTGTTCAAGCCATCAAAGTGATTGGTCAAGGCGGCGCCTCATTAGCCCCATTTTCAATTGGAATGACTATGACGGATCTGACAGAGATCACGATGATCTACCCGAATTTCACATTGAAACAAAATGATCGCTCGGTTAGTTTTGAACTGATGGAACAAGATATGAACTATCGCCCATTAGTGGCATTTGATAATGGGACTTTTGCCGTTTTGTTTTTTGATCAAACCAATTCTGAATTAGTGGCTGTTGCTTACCTAGATCAGGCGACATTGCTGAAATTGTCACCGTATCAATTAACAGAAGGGGAACTGTTGACGTTTCAAGAGTCGCAAACTGTAGATCAGGAAACAGCAGACCTTGAAAAAGAAACACTGGCCTTTGTCATCATCGAAAAGGTACGGAATCAAAAGGGACTGGAAAGTATGGGAATGTCATTAGACACCCATAAAGAGGCAAAAGAGCTTGTTCAAGAAATTACGAATAACCTTTCGGATCATTTAACCTCACAACGGATTCATGCTTACCAAAAAGCGTTAACTTCAGAGCGTACCAGTAACTTCACGTTGACCCCAGAAGAGTGGCGAGACATTCTAAAAGAAAAAGAGATCGACACGACGTCAACGATCTTTGAAGCACCGGTCTATGATCCAACATTTACGATTCTTTCTTGGTACAGTGATCCTACGATCTATCCTGCGTTGTCCAATCAAACCCAGAAGATAGGAATTGCTTTTTCTAAAGAAAATATGGTAGTCTTAATCCAAGAAGACGAGAATGAACACACAGAGGATAGCACATCAGATGATTTATAATGACCATTTATATGCAATTGAAGACCAAATTGAACAATTAGTTGATCGTATCAAGGATTGTCAGCTATTTCACTCTTATTGCACCAACAAAGAAGTGATGTATCAAGACAAAGAAGTACAGGAATTAATTGATTCATTTGTACATAAAAAGGCTGATTTTGAGAAAATTGCTGCTTACGGTACTTTTGCCCCCGGGTATAAAGAGCAGCAGCGCGCTTTACGCAAAGCAAAAAGGGCGCTGGATCTGCATCCGACTGTCGGTGAATTTCGACACAGTGAGAATCAGCTGCAAACTTTGCTTGATGAGATCACTGTGTCAGTTGCTGATTGTTTCTCCGCAGAAATCAAAGTGGATGCGGGGAGTCCTTTTTTTCAAGCAAAATCAACATGTGGAGGAAGTTGTCATGCAAGAGGAGACGAAAGAAACATTTGAGATCCAAAAACGGCGAGGGTTGATCGTCTGGGTCTACAGTTTACGCCAACTAAAAAATTTACGCAGATTCGGATTTGTTCATTATGTGTCACGTAAAATGAAATATGTAGTCATGTATTTGAACGAAGAAGACTATGAAATGAAAAAAAATAAAATCGAACAATTTCATTTCGTTCGGCAAGTGGAACCTTCGTATCGCCCAGATGTCGAAATGAATTTTGCGGAAAAAATCGGTACCAATGCTGCATATCAAGTTAAGGACGATGGCTTTGATGTAGAAGAAAAAAATACGACGATTCGACTGGCAGAAAATGTATAACGAAAATCAGGGTGCCAATCGCACCCATTTTTGTTGCACAAAAAATGCCGACTGTCGGAAACAATGATTTTTGTAAAAGAAACTTTGGTACATTGGAGGAACGCTTATGCGTGTTGTTGCAGGAGAGTATCGCGGAAGAAAACTAAAGAGTTTGAGCGGGGACAATACCCGACCAACTACAGACAAAGTAAAAGAATCGATTTTCAATATGATTGGCCCATATTTAGATGGAGGGCAAGTGTTGGATTTGTTTGCAGGCAGTGGTGGACTAGCTATTGAAGCTGTCTCTCGGGGAGCTGAACACGCCATTTGTGTCGACCGCAGTTATCCAGCCATCAAGATCATACGGGAGAATATTGCCATCACAAAACAGCCTGAGAAATTTACTGTCTTAAAAATGGATGCCAAGCAAGCACTAAAAGAGTTTGCTGCAAATCAGCAGCAGTTTGATTATCTCTTTTTGGATCCCCCTTATGCCAAGCAAGAACTGGTTTTACAACTGGAACAAATGCTGGGAGATGGGATCTTGGCCCCTCAATCAGTGGTGGTCTGTGAGACGGCAAAAGAAGTCGATTTGCCGGAAACTGTTGGCACATTGGTCCAAAGTAGACGACAAATCTACGGCATTACTGCAGTCACGATCTATAGAAATGAGGGATAAGATGAAAAAAATAGCGTTATTTCCTGGCAGTTTTGATCCATTGACTGCAGGTCACGTCGATCTGATCGAAAGAGGTGCGCCGCTTTTTGACGAGTTGATCATTGGTGTTTTCGTAAATACCAATAAGGTCAATTTCTTTACTGGTGTGGAAAAAGTGGAACTGATCACTGAAGCACTGGCACACATTCCCAATGTACGAGTTGTGGCGCAAGAAACGGAATTGACCGTTACTGCCGCCAAAAAAATGGGGGCGCAATTTTTGCTGCGAGGGATCCGAAGTGTCAAAGATTATGAGTACGAACGGGATATCATGGAAATGAATCACCACTTGGATCCTACACTGGAAACAGTCTTTTTATTGGCAAATGCCAAATACAGTTATATTAGTTCTAGTCTCCTAAAAGAAATCCTGCATTTTGGCGGCGATGTGGAAGCCTATCTGCCACCGAATATCTACCAAGCAATCGTAAAGAAGCGTGATGTCCATGAATCTTAAATCAACCGTTAAATATACCTTATTACTTGTTTTAGCATTAATCATTGCCACCTGTGCCTTTTTACCAATCCCCTATTACATTGAACAGCCTGGGGCAACCATCAATTTGAAAGAACTGATTACAGTCAATGACCAAAAAGACCACCAAGACGGGTCCTTTTCTTTGACCAGTGTGGGGATTCGGCAGGCAACCGTCTTTACGGCAATTGGCAGTAAGTTTAATCAATTCCAAGACCTCGTTTCTGAGAAAGAACTTTTTGGCGGCGCCACCGATGAAGAATACAATCGGATCCAGCGTTATTACATGGAGTCCTCTCAAAATAGTGCCATTGAGCAAGCACTGAAACTGGCAGACATGCCCTACAAAATGAACTACAAAGGTGTCTATGTCATGGGGGTGGAATCTAATTCCAGCTTCAAAGGGAAAATTTCTGTTGGCGATACAGTAGTAGCTGTCAACGGCAAGCGCTTTGACAACAGCAAAGATTTTATTGATTATGTGCAAAGCCAAAAAGTGGGAGATAAGATCCAAGTAACCTACCTCCAAGATGACAAAGAAAAAGAGGCAACCGGTTCGCTGATTGAGCTTTCATCAAACAAAAAAGCCGGCATCGGCATCTCCTTAGTGGACCATACAGAAATCAGTTCAGATCAAGATATTGTCATTGATGCAGGAAATATTGGCGGCCCATCGGCTGGTCTGATGTTCACACTGGAAATCTATGAGCAATTAACACAAAAAGACCTGCGAAAAGGGCATAATATTGCCGGAACAGGGACGATATCCAGCGATGGAACAGTAGGTCGCATCGGAGGAATCGATAAAAAAGTAGCCAGCGCAAGCGAAAGTGGTGCTGAAATCTTTTTTGCTCCTGAAGATGAAATCACGAAGGAAGAAAAAGAAGTTGATCCGACGATCAAAACCAATTATCAAGAAGCGTTAGCAGCTGCCAAAAAACTTGGGACGGACATGAAAATCGTACCTGTCTCCAATGTTCAAGACGCATTAGATTACCTTAAAACCCTCAAATAACGGATTTATTGCCAAGAAAACGGAAGCACAAGCTCGTTGAGTAAAAGAGATTCGTCGTGTAGCCAGCGTGTAGCAAGGATGCGGCAGCGATTAAGGAATCTTGATTGCTAAAATCAACGAGGCGGTGCTTCTTTTTTGTCTGGATTTGTTTAATCAAGGTAGGCTGGATGTCAGCATTATGCTATACTTTTAATCAAGGAGTGTGAAGACTGTGGAAATCAAACGACAACAACCAATCGTCGAAGCGTATCATTTCGATTTGAAGCCCAAAGACAAAGAAATGGAAACCAAGTTGAATGTTGGCTTTGCGCCATTGAAGGTAGAAGACGAAGAGTATATGAAACAAAATAGTATTATTGGTGCCCGCTTGGAATTTCAGCTGGTTTTTCCTGAATATGTGCTATCCGGTCGGGTAGGTCAAGTCAATCATATCTTGAATCGACAAGTTCGTACAGGGGAAGATTTAAGTAAAGCAGAAACCGATCAATTGGTGGAACCATTATTTGATATCATCAAACGTTTAACCTATGAAGTCACTGAAATCATTACTGACAAACCTGGTCTGAAATTGAACTTCAATACCTCAGATGAAGCTTCAGAAAATCAAGATTAGACAAACAAAGAGGAGCAAAAAAATGTTTACGAACCAAATGCAGATTATGCTATATGTCGACGATGTGCCTAAATCTGTGGCATTTTGGCAATCATTGGATTTTGAAATCATTGATGAACAAACGGTAGATGGAACTTCCGTAGTGGAAATAGCGCCAAGCAAGGAATCAGCTGCCCGCTTTGTTCTTTATGACAAAGGCTTCATTGAAGCACATTCACCTGAAGTGGCGTTGAACTCACCATCAATCATGTTCTTTTCAGAAGACATTACAACACTTTATAAGAAATTATTAGCTACCAATGTAGAAGTTGGCGACTTGATTCAAATGGAAGAGCAAATGGTCTTTAATTTTGCCGATCCAGATGGAAATTACTTTGCTGTTTCCGGAAACTAAAAAAACATACTAAGATTAGAGGGTAGAGTCAGTGACGGCTGATTCTACCCTCTAATCTTAGTATGTTTTTATTTTCAATCAATTCATTCCCAAATAGGCTCATTTCTTCCCATGGGTAGCGATTGCTCCAGTGTCAAACGCTTCTTGCATCTCTTTTTTAAAATGGATCCATTGTTGACACAACCAATTCATCGTCTCGCTCCTTTAACTGCTTTCATTATAAGGAAAGGGCTAACTGTTGTAAAGTCATCTAGGCTTTTTTATAATAAAGAAAGAAGGGAATGAACCCAAATGAAAAAAATGGTATATGTCATTAGTGATATCCACGGGATGTATGATCTTTTTAAAAAACTTCTGCTGGATTACGATCCACAGCAACATCAGTTAGTCCTGATTGGCGACCTGAATGACCGGGGGCCAAGAAGTAAAGACTGTCTTTTATTGGGAAAACAATTGGTAGAAGAAACTGGAGCGATTTACTTGCGAGGCAATCATGAAGAATATTTTCTGCAATTTTTGAACGCCCCGGAAGACTGGTATCCAGCTTATGTGCGTAATGGTGGGAAAGAGACGATGGAAAGTCTTTTGCATCCTGGGGCGACCGAAGAGTATTCACCAACTGAAATTGCATTGATGATTCGCAGTCGCTATCCAGACTTAATTGAGTTTTTGCTGGCGCGGCCGCTTTCTTTTGAATGGCAAAAGTATCTTTTTGTTCATGCAGGGGTTGATTTGACAAAGAAGCATTGGCAGGATACTTCAGATCGCGATTTTATTTGGATTCGGGAGCCATTCCATACCGGAGAAAACCACACAGGAAAAACGATCGTTTTTGGCCATACGATCACACCGATGCTTCATGGGGATATGGAAACCACTGATTTGTGGATCCATGACAACAAGATTGGTATTGACGGTGGTGCAGTGTTTGGTGGTTCAGTGCATGGGGTGATTTTTGATGAGAATGGGATCTTACAGGATATCGAATATCAGAATATGAACGGTCCTTGGGTTCCAGACTTTTAAAAAACTTTTCTTGAAAAAAACTCAAAATACAAGGGAGATCAAGAGATCTTTCGCTGCTGAAAAATTGAAAAAGACTTCACGGACAAGATTCTTGTACAAATGAGTATTAACAGCGCCGGATGCCATTAATGCTGAAGGAAGTATGGGCTTCTTGCCGCTGACACACCTCTGTCTTCAGAGATCAGGTGATATTTGTTTCATTTACGACTCTTTTCCGGGTCGTCTTTTTTATGTTAAACTTAGGAGAGTACATTTGAGAGAGTACAATTGAAAGGTGAGCGAATATGGCAGAATTAAATCATGACGTCTTGCAATTATTCTTGCAAGAGACCACGTCTTACAATCAACGACAAATCACGAAAGTGTTGGAACTCCTTCACGAAGGAAACACGGTTCCTTTTATCGCTCGCTACCGCAAAGAAATGACTAGTGGTTTAGATGAGGTACAGATTCGTGAAATTGAAGAACGATACCAATACTTAGAAAACTTAGAGAAACGCAAACAAGAAGTGACTCGATTGATCGATGAGCAGGGGAAATTGACCAGTGAATTAGAACAAGCGATTCATCAAGCTGCAAAAATGCAACAGATAGAAGACCTGTACCGTCCTTACAAACAAAAACGCCGCACGAAAGCGACGATTGCAAAAGAAAATGGCTTACAACCATTGGCTGACTGGTTAGCTACTCTTCCAGCTGAAGGAGATGTCTATGCCAAAGCAGCAGAATATCTAAATGAAACGGTTCCGGATCCAGAGTCTGCTCTTCAAGGAGCTCATGAGATCCTTGCGGAAACGATCGGTGACGAGCCTAAGTATCGCTCATGGATCAGAAGCTACTTTGCCAATAAAGGAACTTATACGAGTACACTCCGTGATGCTGAAAAGGATGAAAAAGGTGTCTATGAAATGTATTATGATTTTCAGCATCCCATCAGCAAAATGGTTTCCCATCGGATTTTAGCTACCAACCGCGGCGAAAAAGAAGAGGTCCTGAAGGTTACCTTAGTGGTAGATGAAGCAAAGATCACTGATTATTTTGAACGGCAACTCATTAAGCACACAAATTCTCCAGCAGCGCCATTTGTTCGTGAAGCGTATCTTGATGCTTACAAACGATTTATTGCGCCAGCCATCGAACGAGAGATCCGTAATGAACTAACCGAGAAAGCAGATGAGCAAGCCATTGCTATTTTTGGCGAAAACTTGCGAAATCTTTTGCTGCAGCCACCACTGAAAGGAAAAATCGTTTTAGGCTTTGACCCTGCTTACCGGACAGGCTGTAAATTAGCGGTGATTGATGAGACTGGGAAAGTATTAGCCATTGAGGTCATTTATCCTCATAAGCCAGCACCAATGAATAAACGGCAAGCCGCTGGTCCTGCATTGCAACGCTTGATCAATCGGTACGGTGTTCAGATGATCGCGATTGGGAATGGTACAGCCAGCCGTGAATCTGAACAATTCGTCGCAGAACAGCTAAAACAAATCGATCACGAAGCATTTTATGTGATTGTGAATGAAGCCGGTGCTTCCGTGTATTCAGCTAGCACAATCGCTCGACAAGAATTCCCCGAGCTGCAAGTGGAAGAGCGCAGTGCCATCAGTATCGGCCGCCGTCTTCAGGATCCGTTAGCAGAACTAGTCAAAATCGATCCTCAATCCGTAGGAGTGGGGCAATACCAGCATGATGTTTCACAAAAACGATTGAGTGAACAACTTGATTTCGTGGTGGAAACTGCCGTCAACCAAGTAGGGGTCGATGTAAACACAGCAAGTCCGCAACTTTTGCAGCATGTTTCAGGATTGAACAAGACGACTGCACAAAATATCGTTGCTTTTAGAGAAGAAAATGGCAGCTTTACACAACGGAGCCAATTAAAGAAAGTCCCTCGCTTAGGACCAAAAGCTTATGAACAAGCGATCGGCTTTTTACGGATCCCTGGTGGGAAGAACATTTTAGATAATACGGGAATCCATCCGGAAAGCTATGGGGCAGCCAAAGAAATTTTAGCAGTCGCAGGAGTCAAGTTAGCGCAACTAGGAACGGAAACAACAGAAGTCAAAGAAAAATTAGCGCAATTAGATGTTGCTGATCTCGCACAGCAGCTCTCAATCGGGAAAGAAACGATTACGGATATTTTGAAATCTTTGATGCAGCCGGAAAGAGATATGCGGGATGAGATGCCGGCACCTTTGTTGCGTAAAGATGTTTTAAGTATGGATGACCTTAAACCCGGTATGGAATTAATGGGAACTGTGCGAAATGTGATCGACTTTGGTGCGTTTGTTGATATTGGGGTCAAGCAAGACGGGTTGGTCCATCTATCCAAATTAAGCCGCAGTTTTGTCAAACATCCGAAAGATGTCGTAGCAGTAGGGGATATCGTGACAGTATGGATCGAGCAAGTCGATACAGCAAAGGGGCGTATCAGCCTAACAATGGTTGATCCGACACAAGGAAAATGACGAACAGCGAATTGCAGCAACTCGTTGAAAAAATTTCACTTGAATCCTTTGGCAAACCGTTTCAGCATGAAGCGTATTTCAATGGGCGGCTCAAAACCACTGGCGGACGTTATCACTTAAAGGATCACCATTTAGATTTCAATCCATACTTACTGACCGAATATGGTAGTGAGACATTCATTAAGATCATCAAACACGAGTTGTGTCACTACCATCTGCATCTAGCTGGCAAAGGATACCAACATCGAGACCCAGAGTTCAAAGCACTGTTAGCAGCTACTGGTGGCCTCCGTTATGCACCAAGCATGATGAAAAATGTGAAGCATCAGTACCAGTGTCAACAATGTGGAGCCGTGATCAAGCGAACGAGACGGCTGAACGTTAAACGTTACGGCTGTGGAAAGTGTCGTGGTCTGTTGAAGGAAATAGCGAATTGAGCAAAATGTCAAGCCCAAAAACAAAACTCGTTGCTATTTTTTTCGTTTTGTATGATAATGTAGGACGTGCAACAAATCTAAACGCAATAAACATGCGTTTATTGTAATGTGAACTTGAGAAAAGAGGATTTTATAAAATGGAAAATCAAGACAAAGTATATCATTTTGTTGGAATCAAAGGTTCCGGCATGAGTTCATTGGCTTTGGTTCTGCATGAAAAGGGCTATCATGTACAAGGTTCAGATGTGGAAGAGTATTTCTTTACCCAGCGTGATTTAGAAAAAGCTGGCATCACATTGTTACCTTTCAATAAAGAAAATATTCAACCAGAAATGGTGATCATTCAAGGAAATGCTTTTCCAGATACCCACGAAGAAATTGTTCGTGCCAAAGAATTAGGGTTAGAAATTACGCGTTACCACGATTTTATTGGTAAATTCATTCAACCTTACACAAGTATTGCAGTCACTGGCTCCCATGGAAAAACCAGCACGACTGGATTATTGTCCCATGTATTGAGCGGTGTCCGTCCAACTAGTTTTCTGATTGGGGATGGAACGGGGCATGGAGACCCCAATGCAGAGTTCTTTTCCTTTGAAGCCTGTGAGTACCGTCGTCACTTTTTAGCTTATTCACCTGACTATGCGATTATGACGAATATCGACTTTGACCATCCCGATTATTATCAATCGATCGACGATGTTTTCTCAGCGTTTCAATCGATGGCTAAACAAGTCAAAAAAGGAATCTTTGCGTTTGGAGATGACGCTTATTTGAGAAAATTGGAAGCCGATGTTCCCATCTATTACTATGGCGTAAATGATGATGACGATGTGCAAGCAAAAAATATCCAACGGACCACGACAGGTTCTGAATTTGATGTGTTTATTCACAATGAAAATGTCGGTCATTTCGTTTTGCCGGCATTTGGTCAACACAATATCAATAACGCATTAGGTGTGATCGCTGTCGCATACAAAGAAGGCTTGGATATGGCAGAAGTTGCAGAAGAAATGTTGTCATTTCCTGGTGTTAAACGACGTTTCAGCGAAAAGAAAGTCGCAGATATGACCATCGTTGACGACTACGCTCATCATCCAGCTGAAATCAGAGCAACGATTGATGGCGCTCGTCAAAAATATCCGGAAAAAGAGATTATTGCTGTCTTTCAGCCCCATACCTTTACTCGGACGATTGCATTGATGGATGAATTTGCGGAAGCATTAGATTTAGCAGACAATGTGTATCTATGCGACATTTTCGGCTCTGCCCGGGAAGCCCGTGGCGATGTAAAAATTGAAGACTTAGGCAACAAGATTCAAAAAGGCGGACAAGTCATTAAAGAAGAGAACGTCTCACCATTACTAGACCATGAGAATGCTGTGATTATTTTCATGGGTGCCGGAGATGTTCAAAAATTTGAGTTGGCGTATGAAAAACTTTTAAGTAACACTACGCGAAACGTTTTATAACACTTGGAAACGAAGCGATGACATAAATTGAATCACCAAAGCAATGACAAAAGATGTTTGGGGAAAATGATGGTTAGACGTAATTTTCCCTTGTAATCTCAACAGCTCTAATAAGCTGTCTTGTGATTTCCACTGCTTGGGGTGAGTTGATACCTGTCAACGCTTTGTTTTTTATTTTTTTACTAACTGGGCATCGCGAACTTGCACTTTTGTCCGCATCTGATAAAATGAAATCAGAATAAAATTATTCATTTTGGAGGAAATAAATTTGAACATAGGTAAACCGCGAAAATTAGGTAAGACGATTGATGAAATCGAGGAAGGCGATTCGTTATCTTTAACAGAATCGATCGAAGACAGTCAGCTTTTGCTGTATCTTGGTTTGACAAATGATGCCAATCCGCTTTATATTCAGCATGACTATACCCAGAAGACAGAATACCAACGGCCGATCGTGCCATCGGTGATGTTGATGGGAATCATTACAAGTGCGATTTCTAAACATTTGCCAGGACCAGGTTCTCATGTGGTGAATTTTTCGGTGAACTTTATTGAACCCGTTTTTCATTATGAAACATTGACCTTCGATTTTGAAGTGATCAAAGTTGATAAAATGAAAGACGTTGTGACGATCTCAGTTGAAGCGGTCAATACACAGGAAGATCGTGTGTTGGATGCTGTGGTGATGGTCCAACCTCCAAATATTATAGAAGAAGGTGAAGAAAATGAACACTGAAATTGTTAATGCGCAAGGGCTCAATCGTTTTTATTCTAAGGTCTATCTGTTTTTTGCAGTTGGACTAGGAATCAGCGCAGTATCTGCCTACTTTTTCGGACAGGTATTTGCACAGCAGACATTGAATTTTATCAATAGTTTTCCATTAGGCTTTACGGGATTATGGATCCTTCAAATCATTTTGGTCTTGGTATTAGGTGCAAAAGCACAAAAGAATCCTTCGCTGACCATAGCAGGGTATCTGGTTTACTCCCTATTAAATGGAGTGACGTTGTCAGTTACCCTAATGTATTACGAATTTGGATCAATCGCAGGTGCGTTTGTTTCCGCAGCGATTACCTTTGGTGTAATGTCAGCATTTGGTATCATGACGAAGCGAGATTTAAGTGTTGTGGGCCGAATCGGCTACGGCATATTGATCGGGATCATCATTTCGACTTTGCTGAACGTATTTATTTTACGTAGTCAGCCAGTTGACTTTTTCCTATCGATCGTCACGGTGTTTGTCTTTATGGGAATCACCGCCTATGACAACCAACAGATTCGCAATTTATACCAAGCATCGAATGGTCAAGCAAATACAGGAATGGCTGTCTTCATGGCATTGCAGTTGTACCTTGACTTTATCAACTTGTTCTTAGCGATTTTACGAATCTTTGGTAAAAACAACTAATGAGAAAATGCGAGGAAACTCGCATTTTTTTTGCAATTGGCTCAATCGAGCAAAGGCAATCCATCGCTTTTCATGGATTTCTTTGATAGAATAAGAGAGAACTTTTGAGGTGAGGAGTTATTCAAATGACAAAAAATAAATTATTACTGGTTGACGGAAACAGTGTCGCATTTCGTGCGTTTTTTGCACTGCACAACTCATTGGAACGTTTTAAAAACAACAATGGTCTGCACACAAATGCGATTTATGCCTTTCATACGATGTTTGAAAATGTGATGGCAAAAGAACAGCCAACTCATGTTCTAGTTGCTTTTGATGCAGGAAAAACCACTTTTCGGACGGCGATGTATGAAGATTACAAAGGTGGACGATCAAAAACCCCTGGCGAATTCAAGGAACAAATGCCCTATATTCGCGAATTGATCACCGCTTTAGGTGTACAGTATTATGAATTGGACAATTATGAGGCCGATGATATTATTGGCACTTTAGCCCATAAAGTCGACAAAGAATTATTTGATGTCGTGGTACTATCCGGAGATCGCGATCTAACCCAATTAGCAACCGATCATGTGAAAGTTGATATTACGGTGAAAGGTGTTAGTGAGATTGAAAGCTATACGCCCGAACATGTTGCAGAAAAATATGATGGTTTAGCGCCATTACAGATCATTGACATGAAGGGGTTAGCAGGGGATGCCTCCGACAATATCCCTGGTGTGACAAAAATCGGTGAGAAAACGGCCATCAAGCTGTTAAAAGAATATGGTTCAGTAGAAGGAATCTACGAGCATATCGATGAGATGAAACCTAGCAAGATGAAAGAAAACTTGCTCAATGATAAAGAGACTGCTTTCTTGTCAAAAAAATTGGCAACGATTGATGTAGATGCGCCAGTGGAGGTAGCCATTGATTCATTGAAGTACGAAGGAAAAGATTTGAATAAATTGATTCCTTTCTATCAAGAAATGAACTTCAATTCATTCTTGGAAAAATTAAACGTAGTGGCAGATCCGGAAGAAATGGAAGACATTCTTTTTGATGTCGTGACAGAAGTGACACCCGAAATGTTTACTGAAGATATGGCACTTTATGTTGAAATGCTCGGGGATAATTATCATTTAGAAGATATTGTCGGCGTTGCTTGGGGCAATCAACATAAAATTTATGTGACCAATCAAGATGATCTTTTTGAAAATGAACATTTTATTGCTTGGCTGAAAAGTTCCTCTTCCCAAAAGAAGGTTTATGATGCAAAACGGACGTATGTGGCGTTGAACCGTTATGCAACAGCCCCTCAAGGGATTGTTTTTGATACCTTATTAGCTGCTTACTTGCTGGATACCAATGATTCGAATAATGATATTGCAGGTGTTGCCAAACATTATGAGTTTGATGCGATTCAGTCAGACGAAGCTATCTATGGCAAAGGGGCGAAACGTGGACTACCGGCAGATGAAGAAGTCTTCTTCGCTCATTTAGCTCGAAAAGTTGCGGCGATCAACTATCTTTCTGTCCGTTTGGCGAAAGAGCTAGCAGAGAAAAATCAGACTGCCCTCTTTACCGATATGGAATTGCCATTATCAAAAATTTTAGCAGAGATGGAAATCACTGGGATTCGCGTGGACGCTTCTCGTTTGCATCAGATGAAGGGCGAGTTTGCAGAACGTTTGCATGAAATCGAACAAAAGATTTATCAAGAAGCTGGCGAAGAGTTCAATTTAAATTCGCCAAAACAATTAGGCGTGATTTTATTTGAAAAAATGGGGCTGCCAGTGATCAAGAAAACTAAGACTGGCTATTCAACGGCAGTGGATGTTTTAGAACAGTTGAAGGAACAGGCACCGATTGTTGAAGATATTTTGGTTTATCGTCAAATTGCCAAAATCCAATCCACCTATGTGGAAGGACTGCTTAAAGTGATTCAAGGAGATGGCAAAGTCCATACCCGTTACGTGCAGACCTTAACGCAAACCGGTCGTTTAAGCTCGGTTGATCCAAATCTGCAAAATATCCCTATTCGCTTAGAAGAAGGCCGGAAAATTCGCGAAGCCTTTGTACCACGAGACAAAAATTGGGTTATTTATTCTTCGGACTATTCTCAAATTGAGCTGCGGGTTTTGGCTCATATTTCGAATGACGATCATTTAAAAGACGCCTTTGTGGAAGGACAAGATATTCATTCAAGTACTGCTATGCGGGTCTTTGGAATTTCCAGTCCTGAAGAAGTAACGCCAAATATGCGTCGTCAAGCCAAAGCGGTCAACTTTGGGATCGTTTATGGGATTTCTGATTATGGGCTCTCTCAAAACTTGGGAATCACTCGTAAAGCGGCACAACAATACATCGATACCTACTTTGAAAAGTATCCAGGCGTCAAGACCTATATGGAAGAAGTCGTCCGTGAAGCCAAAGACAAAGGCTATGTGGAAACATTGTATCATCGCCGTCGCTACTTGCCAGAGATCAATTCCCGCAACTTTAACTTGCGGACATTCGCGGAACGCACAGCGATCAATACACCGATTCAAGGCAGTGCCGCAGATATTTTGAAAATTGCCATGATCGATTTGGATCGTCGCCTAAAAGAAGAAAAATTACAAGCAACGATGCTTTTACAAGTCCACGATGAACTTGTCTTCGAAGTACCAGAAGATGAGTTGGAACGGTTAGATGCCCTTGTCAAAGAAGTCATGGAAAATGCGGTCTCGCTGCAGGTGCCATTGTTGACGGATAGTAACTGGGGCAAAACGTGGTATGAAGCAAAATAAATGAGGTGAAATGTTGTGCCAGAATTACCAGAAGTAGAAACAGTTCGCAGAGGGCTAGAGAAACTGATTTTAAATAAAACCATCAGCGAAATGGAGATCCGTTGGCCCCGGATCATTGAATCACCAGAAGTACCGATTTTTGTAGCGATGCTAAAAGGACAACAATTTCTAGCTTTTGATCGTCGAGGCAAATTCTTGATTTTCAAATTGACGGATTATGATTTGATTTCCCATTTACGCATGGAAGGCAAGTATGAATTTTTTGAAAAAGATGCGGTACCAGGTAAGCACACCCATGTGATTTTTCATTTTACGGATGGCAGCCAGCTGCATTATCGGGATGTTCGCAAATTCGGTCGGATGACCTTAGTAGAAAAAGATAAGAGTAGCAAGTATAAAGGAATCATGCAGCTAGGACCGGAACCATTGCCAGAATTATTCTTGCTGGCAGACTTTTCCCGAGACCTAAAAAAATCCAAAAAAGCCATCAAACCATTGCTTTTGGATCAAAAACTTGTGACAGGACTAGGCAATATCTATGTTGATGAAGCCTTATGGGAAGCAAAGATCCACCCCGAACAACCGGCAGCGACACTGAATGAAGCAGAAATTGCATTGCTGCATCGGGGGATCATTGATGTCTTAGCACGAGCAGTGGAAGCAGGAGGTACAACGATTCGGACCTATTTGAATGCGTTAGGTGAGGCTGGGCATTTCCAAGTTTCTCTACACGTTTATGGACAAACAGGCAAACCTTGTGTTCGTTGCGGTACCCCCATTGTGAAAACAAAAGTCGCTCAGCGCGGGACTCATTATTGTCCCACTTGTCAACGATTGCATATGGAGGCTGAAAGATGAGTTTGGTTTTAGGGATAACTGGCGGGATTGCTACAGGGAAGAGTACTGTTGTGAAGTGTTTTGCGGAAGCAGGTATCCCAATCATTGACGCGGATATCGTTGCTCGCGAAGTGGTGGAGCCAGGGATGCCCGGACTTGAAAAAATCAAAGCTGTTTTTGGCTCAGAGATCATCAATCCCGACGGCACACTAGCTCGAAAAAAATTAGGGAAAATCATTTTTGCGGATGACAAGCAACGAGAATTGTTAAACCGCACATTGGGGCCATTTATCCGTAAAGAAATCTTACGACAGATTGAAGAAGTGAAAGCAAAAGCCGATCTAGTGATCGTAGATATTCCTTTATTGTATGAAACAGGTTATGAGACACTGCTAGATCAAGTAGCGGTGGTCTATCTTCCGGAAGCGATCCAGCTGCAGCGACTAATGAAGCGAGACCACTTAACAGAAACCGAAGCCCAGCAGCGAATACGCAGTCAAATGCCCATCGAAGAAAAGCGCAAACGTGCAGATATCCTTTTTGATAATCAAGGAAGCAAGGAAGAGACGCGAGGGCAAGTTCAGAGTTGGTTGGCAAAAAGAAAAAAATAAAGAAGAACCAAGTACATTCAAAAAAGACATCGGCTGGAGCCAACGCATTCCTATTCAACCACTCTCAGCACGCTTTGTTTGGACAGCCAAATAAAGCGTGCTTGGAAATGATTTTTAGGAGAAAGGGGCTGTCGGTGTCTTTTTATCTTGAAGTCTTAGGTAAAACGGCTAAACGGTGGGAAGACATAGGATAGAAAGCGACTGGTTTTTCATAAAAAGCTGACAACGTCTTTTCATTAAAAATTTGCTGGCGCTTACCAGCAGCATGGATTTTCCCGTTTTTTAGCATCATGAGGTGATCAAAAATCGGCAGAATCTCTTCTGTATGATGCGTCACATAAATCAATGTGAGTGATTGGTTGCTTGCCATTTCGTTGATTCGACTTAGCAGCTCTTCACGAGCAAAAAGATCCAATCCATTACAAGGTTCATCTAAAATCAACAACTCCGGATTAGCCATTAATGCACGACTGATGAGAACCAACTGCCGTTCACCTTGAGACAACTGCTGAAATGCCTTGCCGATCAATGAACTGTCGCCTGTTGAACAAAGAATGTCCTTGGCCTGATTCAAGTCTTTTTCTTGATAGTCTTCATAAATACCGATACTAGCAAATTTTCCTGATAAAACCACCAATTCTGCGGCTTGTTTTGCCGGAATCTTCTCTTGTAAAGTCGAACTTACCCAGCCAATACGCCGCTGCAGATCAGGTACAGACGTTTTGCCATAGACTTGGCCTAGAACCTGCCGCTTCCCAGAAGTTGGCCAAATCATCCCATTGATCAGTTGGAGCAACAACGTTTTGCCGGCACCATTTAATCCTAGCAGCGCCCAATGTTGATTCTTACAAATTTGCCAGTTGATATCTTGTAATAGCACAGTTTCTTTTCGGATCAACTGGATATCTTCAAATTTTAAAATGTCCATAAGAAACTCCTTTTAGCGAATATTCTGAAAATTATGGTTAAGTATACCATAGCGGGTAATGAAGCGCATACGTATCTTTTGTCAATCGCAGGAATTCTTGCTATGCTAATAAAAAAGGAGGAATCATCATGGGAACATTGAAAGACGAAAAAGATGTAATTGTTGGTTCTGCTAAAGAAAAAATTGGTGAATGGATCAATAACGAAAAAATGGAACATGCAGGAAAAGAACAGGCAGATGAAGCCAAAGCCAAAAAAGATCATCGACAACAACGGGTAGATGAAATTGAAGACCGACATGATGAATTAGATGCTCAACCTGGAGATAAAACACCGGAAACTCTCGGTGCGGATCGTCTGTTAAATGAAAACGAAGACACAGATGCTGCCCAAATCTCTTCTAACGAACGACGAGATGCGGACCATTTGAAACACTATACAGGAATCGAAGAAAAACTCTAGACAGGTTCTAGAGTTTTTTTCTGCAAAAAAGAATGCTTCTTTTAGAAATTGCCATTCTTTTCCATGGAAAGTAAATAAGGCGCATGGATTTGGCCAAGCAGTGGATTCATCTGCTTTAGAAAGTTTGACATTTGTAGAAGGAAAAACTATAATAGCGGTTGTCTTTCCATAAAAAAAGGAAAGCTTAGGAGGTGGTCAACAAATGCTGAATTCTGCATTGTCCTTGACTGTGGTCAGAGGTTATTATCAGTAGAAATCTTTTGTTTATTAAAGAGAGGAATGAGATCCATCATGACCACCATCGAACCCTATCAGTTTAATTTCATTAAGCATCAAATCCAACAACTAGTCCGGACCTATCAGTCTGTCAATGATTGTCATACGATTCGAACGGTTGAACAATTGACCGAAGAAGCTATTCAACCCTTTTTTTCAGCAGATGACGAAAATGCCCAATCCTTGATCCGTCAGTTCTTTGATTCTTCTATGACGATGTCAAAAAGTATGGGGGTTCTTGATCAGCTAAAAAGCTATGTTCAACCTTTCCAAGTGCCTTCAGTCAAACAAACAGAGAAACTCTTTCGAAAAGTAAAAAAATTGAAAGTTCCTGATTTCTCTCAAATGGATCTTCGCGATTATACTTATCTTGCTTGGGATGATATTGGGAGTCAAAGCAAACTGTTGATTGTAAAAGGACAAAAAGGCTATCAAGGTCTTTATGGCCATTTATCAACGGAAGTAAAAAAAGGCATCTGTCCAATCTGCCAGCATGAGTCAACGGTTTCTATGTTTCTTTCCTTGACAAAAAGCAGCGGCGACGGAACGTATACGAAACGGGGCAACTATATTTGTCGAGATAGCGAACAATGCAACCATCAAATGGAGCAACGGGAAAAACTTGACGAATTCGTGACTCTCCTACAAATGAGATAAGGCGACGGCAGAATTTGATTCTGCCGTTTTTCTATTATAGCGAAAAAAACAACAGTCACATTATTTAAATTTGTATTATTTCTTTCGCTTGAAAGACTTTACCTATTAGATAAAAGAATTTCATGTTATAATTAACCATATGAATCACCGCTGTCTCGCCATTATTCGAGACACGGAAGAGAGAACGGGGTGGAACTATGCAATGTCCAAAATGTCATCATAACAATTCTCGAGTGATCGATAGCCGCCAAGCCGACGATGGTCGCGTGATTCGCCGCCGCCGCGAGTGTGAAAACTGTGGTTATCGCTTTACTACATTTGAACGAATTGAAGAAGCGCCTCTATTAGTGATCAAGAAAAATGGCGCTCGTGAAGAATTTAATCGTGAAAAAATATTAAGAGGGTTGATTCGCTCAGCCGAAAAAAGACCTGTTACAATGGAACAAATGGAAACAATCGTTGATCACGTGGAGAATCGTGTGCGTGGATTAGGTGAAAATGAAGTTTCAACAACAATGATTGGTGAATATGTCATGGAAGATTTAGTCGATTTAGATGAGATCGCCTACATTCGTTTTGCGAGTGTCTACCGTCAATTCAAAGATATGTCAGTCTTCTTGAAAGAATTGCAAGACATTGTTGAAAAAGCCAAAGATCCGACCGAACCACAAGAAACAACAGAGAATCAAGAGGAATAGGAGGTCCCTGAATGGTGGGCAACATCTTACCAAATCAGCTCTATCGTGTTTTCAAAAGTCGTCCACTAACAACTGAAGGGAAGGATGCACTGATTCATCTCTATCAGCCAATCATCGAAAGTGATGCATTGGCACTTTATCTGACACTCGTGGCTGATCAACAGGATCCACAAGAAAGCGAGTTTATTCATTTAGATATTTTAAATGCGATGAATGTTGGCTTACAACGTTTTATCCAAGCACGTAATAAGTTAGAGGGGATTGGCTTACTCAAAACATTTGAAAAAGACGATGCTGAATTAGGCATGACCTTTTTGTATCATTTGCAAGAACCGGTCCATGCCAGTGATTTTTTTCAAGATGAACTATACAGCTTCTTATTGTTGAATCACGTGGGAGAGCGAAAGTTTCGGCAACTCGTCTCATTGTTTCAACCAGCGAAGTGGCAAGAAGCAGGCTATCAGGAAGTAACCGCATCTTTTATGGATGCTTATCGCTTGGATACGCAACAATTTTCAGCAAATGAAGAAGAGCTGCAACAGATCAGTCAGAAATTCCAAGATACCAGCAGCGGGCTTGTGTTGGATGAGCAACTTCTTGATTGGGATTTTCTTCTTTATGAAGCCCAACGCCGCTATATCCGTGCAGATAATTTTGATAAACCTTTCCGGCAAAAGATAACTCTTTACCATTCACTCTATGGCTATGATGTGCTGGAACTACTAGATTTGATGGCAGATTCAGTTTCATTGACCACTGGAAAAATTGATCAAAAGGCATTGGAACAACTGGTTCTGCAAAAAGCACGGACACGTTTTACTAAGACGGCCACCAAGCAAGATCCTAATTCGGATGAAGAAATTCGCCGATTTAATACTCTCAAACAAAATGGGTATAGCGACAATGATCTAGCTTTGATCCGCGAAAGTGAGAACAATGCGCCAATGGCTTTTTTGAAAGCAATCAAAGACGAAAAGAAGAGCTTTGTGACAGACTCCGAGCAGTGGCTGCTAAAAAGCTTAGTGGAACGCTCCCCATTATCCAATAGTGTAATCAATGTATTGATTCATTATGTATTAGTGGTCCAAAACAATGCAGCCCTATCCGCCAATTATGTCAATAACATTGCAGCGCAATGGTCAGAACTGCAAGTGAAAACTGCTGAGGAAGCGATCAAACATGTGCGGGATCTAGTTAAATCAGCCAAAGAGAAACGCACACGGCCGCAAACGGCTGCCAAAAAAATTATTCGCGAAGAAAAACTGCCGAGCTGGGCTGAAAAACCAGTCGAAGAAACGAGATTATCCCCAGAACGTCAGGCAGAAATCGATAAAAAACTGCAAGCCTACTTGCAAAAGAAAGCAGGTGACAATTAATGGAAGATGTTGGGAAAAATCTATCAAAAATTTTAGACAAGCGAAACTATCGTGATCGTTTTTCAGAGATGATGGATGATGTCTTGAAAGATTTGGATGTACAAGAATTTATCTCAGAACATCGAGACGAGCTGACAGATGCAGATATCCAAAAAAGCTATGCCAAACTTTACGAATTTGTTCAAGAAAAACGCAAGTTTCGTTTGAACGATCCCACAATGATCGCACCTGGTTATGAGCCTCGACTGGCATTGAACTTTCACTTTATCGATGTCACTTATGTACCGACCCAAGAACTTTTGGCTCATCAAAGACAAGAAGAGATCCGCAGTCGCATCAAAGCAATGGATATGCCCAAAGATATCCAAGAAGCCAGTTTTTCTCAGTACGAAAGTACGCCTGGACGAGGAGAAGCTTTGATGGCCGCGGTCGAGTTTATTGAAAATCTTAAAAACGATCCCCGAGCCTTTCACAAAGGATTATATCTCGTGGGAAGTTTCGGAATCGGCAAAACTTATTTGCTCGGGGCGATCGCTCGAGACTTGGCAGAAGCCGGCTACACGACGACACTCGTCCACTTTCCAACGTTTGCAGTAGAAATGAAACAAGCCATTGGTAAAGACTTAGTAGGTGACAAGCTCAGTGCCGTAAAAAAAGCACCTATTTTAATGATGGACGACATTGGTGCGGATGCCATGAGCAGTTGGATCCGAGATGAAGTCTTTGGTGTTATCTTGCAATACCGAATGCAAGAACAGCTACCAACATTTTTTTCTTCAAACTTTACCATGCAAGAATTAGAAAAACATCTATCCGTTACCCAACGAGGAGAATCAGAGCCATTAAAGGCCAAGCGGATTATGGAACGTATTCGTTACTTGACAAAAGAGATCCAAATGACTGGCAAAAATCGCCGGAATTCAGAAATGTAGAAGAGAGGATAACTTCTTATGAAGAAATTGACGATTTTAGGTTTGGCTTTGACAGCCACCGTGCTATTAGCATCCTGCGGATCGCACTCAGATAGCGGCACGAGCAAGACAACCAAAAACAGCGAAAGTACAGCAAATAGTACCGTCGAAAGCGAGGCAACGACTATTTTTACAGGAGTACTTCAAGAAAATGCCAAAGCTGGCGACAATGAAACGATTCAGTTATTCTTAAATGACATCGAAGCAATCGATGATCAAGAAACGATTGTCCCAAACTTTCAAACAGACGGCGTGATCCTACATGCACCACAAGAATCATTTGACGGAGAAGTCTCCGACCTGACCAAAGGAAAAACCGTTCAAGTCACATTGACAGGCCTCCCAGTAATGACCATGTCAATCCCCCCACAAGTCCCTGGCAATTCAATCAAAACAGTTGAAATCCTGCAATAACCCCACGCGTTGTCCCAACAGACAACGCGTTTTGCTGCGAATCACTGCGATTGGTTTGCGAAGCAAGCCAGAGCAGATGATGAGCAGTACTAGGCGACCAAGGGGAGCGTAGTAACCTTCGTATGAATCACTGCGATTAGTTTGCGAAGCAGAGTGTGGCAGATGATGAGCAGCGGCGACCAAAGGGAGCGTAGTAACCTTCAGAATCACTGCAATTGGTTTGCGAAGCAAGCCATGCAAGTTCTGCGTGAAGCTAGAAGCAACTATCGGCGAAGCAAAGCCGTAAACGAAGGGAGCAAAAACTCTTCCTTTTAAAACAAACAAAGAATGATATACTATTTCTGAAGGAGTGACGTTATGAACGAACAATCATTATCCCTACGATTGACTCGTGTTGGCGAACAGATTCCGGATCAAGCCCGATTGGCAGATATTGGATCAGATCATGCCTATTTACCTGTAGCATTAATGCTGCAAAATAAAATTCAATATGCAGTGGCAGGTGAGGTTGTAAAAGGACCTTTTGAATCTGCTTCACGGCAAGTGGAAAAAAATGGCTTAAGTGACAAAATCACTGTTCGCTTGGCAGATGGATTAGCAGCTATTAAGCCTGAAGATCAGATTGACACGGTGGTTATCGCAGGTATGGGTGGTACTTTGATTCGGAAGATTTTAGAAGATGGAAAGTCCCAGCAACGTATTTCTGGGCAAGAACGACTTGTCTTGCAACCCAATGTGGGAGAGCGGACTTTGCGAGAATGGCTGCAAGAAAATAGCTATACGATCGTTCACGAAGAATTGATTGAGGAAAACCATAAAAACTATGAAATCATCGTAGCGGAAGCAGGCGACAACGCCTATACACCACAAGAGCTATTTTTTGGCCCATGTTTATTGAAGGAAAAAAATCTTGTTTTCTATAAAAAATGGACCCATGAATTACAACAGCGGGAAATTGTTTTACAAGAATTAGAAAAAGCTGCAGTTCCTCCGCAAGAAAAAATGAGTGAACTAAAAGAACAGATTGCTTGGATCAAGGAGGTGCTGGATTAATGTTAGCTAAAACGTTTATTGAACGTTTCGAAAGGTATTGCCCGCAATGGCTGGCAGAAGAGGGGGATCCAGTCGGCTTACACATTGGAACGCTGGACAATGAGATTCAGCGGGTAATGATGACACTAGATGTTCGTCCGGAAGTTGTTGCTGAAGCAATCGAGAAGGAAATAGACTTGATTGTTGCCAAACATCCGCCGATTTTCCGCTCCATTCGGCGCCTAAGAGCCGATGATCCGCAACAAAAGATGTATATGGATTTGATCAAACATAACATTTCCGTTTATGCTGCCCATACGAATATGGATATTATTCATGATGGATTGAACGACTGGTTTTGCGAAATGCTTGGAATAGAACAAACTACGTATCTCGTTCCTACCCATACAATCAAAATGAAGAAATTGGCTGTTTTTGTCCCAATTGAGCATAGTGCGTCGATGCGAAAAGCACTGGGAGCAGCAGGGGCTGGTCAACAAGGGAATTATCAAAACACTAGCTATTCTTTGATTGGTACCGGCCGCTTTACACCTGAAGGAGATGCCCATCCTGCGATTGGCGAGATCGGCAAAGAAGAGTCGGTACAAGAAGCGAAAATTGAAGTGATTTTCCCGGAAACAATTACAGAAACTGTCCTACAAGCAATGCTTGCAGCGCATCCCTATGAAGAGCCGGCCTATGACCTTTATTCTTTAGAAAATTTGGCTAAGCAATACGGCATTGGGCGAGTAGGACAATTAAAAGAACCTGTTTCACTGGAAAAGTTCATTGACGAGGTCAAAGCTGTTTTTCAATTGGATGGATTACGGTTGATTGAGCCAGCCCTCAAACGACAAAAGGTTCAACGAATCGCCATTTGTGGCGGTAGTGGTGAAAAGTTTTATCAAGAGGCAGTCAATGCAAAAGCAGATGTTTATATTACTGGAGATATTAGTTACCATACAGCCCACGACATGCAAGCAAACGGCTTGACGGCAATCGATCCAGGTCATAACATTGAACGGGAGTGTATTCCTCGTTTTATCAAAAAATTCAATGAATGGAAAGCGGAAGAAAACTGGCAGGTAGATTTTATCCCTTCAGAGACTTCTACGAATCCATTCCAATATAAATAGGAGTGATCAATCATGTATGAAAATTTATTGCCGCGTTTTTTGAGATATGTTAAAACAGAAACTCGTTCGGATGCGACAAGTCAAACGACACCATCCACACAAACACAAGTTGCGTTTGCAAAAACGTTACAAAAAGAAATGGAAGAGTTAGGACTTAGTGATGTCCATTATAATGCTGACAATGGTTTTGTAATCGGGACACTGCCAAGCAATGTCTCCGAACCTGTTCGTTCCATTGGTTTTATTGCCCATATGGATACAGCTGACTTCAATGCGGTCAATGTCGATCCGCAAATCATTGAAAACTATGACGGAGAGTCAACGATCAAATTGGATAAAGAGGGCAAATTCACTCTGAATGTCAAAGACTTTCCTAATTTGAAAAATTATCGCGGCGAAACATTGATCACCACAGACGGCAGCACGCTATTAGGAGCCGATGATAAAGCAGGGATCGCAGAAATTTTGACAGCTATGGAAATTTTGTTGAATCATCCTGAAATCAAACATGGAGAAATCAAAATCGCCTTTGGACCCGATGAAGAAATTGGTGTGGGGGCTGACAAATTTGATGTGGCTGATTTCGCTGTTGATTTTGCTTATACAATGGATGGTGGTCCAGTGGGTGAATTGCAATATGAAACTTTCAATGCAGCACAAGCTGAATTGACGATTCAAGGAAAAAATGTCCACCCAGGAACTGCAAAAGATACCATGATCAACGCATTGCAACTAGCTATCGATTTCCATAATCAATTGCCAAAAGATCAAGTGCCGGAAAAAACCGATGGTGCGGAAGGCTTTTTCCATTTGATGGCGTTGAACGGAACGGTGGAAGAAGCGAAAATGGCCTATATCATTCGTGATCATGACCGCGAAACTTTTGAAAACCGTAAAAAACAATTGCTTACAATCCAAGAACAAATGAATGCGCAATTTGATGAAGCAAGAATTCAAATGAATTTATATGATCAATACTACAACATGAAAGAAATCATTGAAAAAGACATGAGTATTATTGAATTAGCGAAGTCCGCGATGGAAGATTTAGGCATCGAGCCAGTGATTGAACCCGTTCGCGGCGGAACTGATGGCTCCAAAATCTCCTACTTAGGGATTCCGACACCAAATATTTTTGCCGGTGGCGAAAATATGCATGGACGGTATGAATTCGTTTCTCTAGAATCAATGAAGAAAGCAACCGATGTGATCGTTAAGATCGTCGAAAAAAATGCACAGTAAGACAATCGATTTGTTTCATATTTCAGTGAAGCAAGAGATTACTTGATAAGAAGTAGTTGATTAATGGGCTGAGACTTGCTGCAGAAGTCTGCACAATTCGCAGCCCTATTTTTGATTAGGAAGTGAAAAAGATGAAGATCATGGTTTTATATAATGATACGGCTGGCAAAAGCGATGCCAAGGATACTGCAGAAGCTTTTAAGAACTATCTAAAAGAGCATGATCCTGAAAGTAAAGCAGTTTTGCAACCCTCCAATCCCGATATTGAGCCGGAAACGATCCAGAAAAATGCGAAAGAACACCAAATCGATACCATTGCAATCATTGGTGGTGATGGAACGATCCATCACGTGCTGCAAACATTTGTGGATCAGTTAGATAAGCTGACGGTAGCAATTATTCCTGGCGGAACAGTCAATAATTTTGCCCGGATGTTAGGGATTCCCCTCAAACCCGAAGAAGCATTTGAAACAATCTTAAATGGGGCAGATCGACAAATCGATTATGGATTGGTCAATGATTCCATGATGATTTCGACGATGACTATCGGATTATTAGCCGATACGGCAGCTAATACTTCACAAGAAGAAAAGCAGCAGTTTGGGCCACTCGCTTTTACCAAGCGGTTTTTCCATTATTTATTCAAAAAGAAACAGTATAAATTGGAAATCATTGCCGACGGGAAACGTTGGCGGGGCAAGAGTCAACTGTTAACAGTGGTGATGTCCAATTCGGCAGGTGGATTCACCAATTTTGATGAACTAGCACGACCCGATGACGGATTGTTCCATATGATTTTATTGCCGAAACTCAATCTATTGAAATTCATTCTTTACTTGCCTCGTATCATCCGTGGGCGTATTGCGCAAGTGCCAAATGTTGAATATTTTACAGCGAATGAAATCGAGATTCGTGCGCAAGAAAAGAAAGTCTATACACGAACCGACGGCGATCCGACAGATAATCTACCTGTTAAAATGAAGGTGATGAAACAAGCACTTCGTGTCCGTGTTCAAGAAGAAGACATGGAGGCTAAATAACAGCAACTAAGGGAGAAATGATGACAGAATTGATCCAAAATCCATTGTGGTTTTATTTACTTATAGCAAATCTTTATCTTTTTGGCTTGATGGGGTATGATAAGTACCAAGCCGTAAGAAAAAAGTGGCGGGTCCCTGAATGGAATCTTTTATTTATGGGCTTGATCGGTGGCGGCATTGGTGGACTGATCGCACAGCGCGTTTTTCATCATAAAACCCGCAAACGTAAATTTTATGTGTTTTTTGCTTTCGGTGTAATTGTCGATCTCATATTGTTTATTAAGTTTGCCTAAGGAGCTAAAAATGAAAGCAAAAGTGAAATTTGCCTTAAATCTGTTATTGATGGTCGTCATTCTTGGTGTTATGTATTATTTTATTCGTAGTTCTATGACGGACATTTTAGCAGAATTGAGACAAACCAGTTTAACGATCGTTACTGCAGTGATGGCATTAGGAACGATTTACTTATTTATTGAAGGCCGTTCCGTAAAAGAAATCGCCGTGGGATTTCAGCCAGACTTTACGACAAAAGATGGGTTGTTTACCGTTTGTTATTCTGGATTTTATCGAATCATTACTTTTGGCGCCGGAACGTTGATTTCAGAAGTCAATTTTTACCGCAAAAACGGACTGAAGCTATCACAAGGAGTCGGAGTAACCACATTGCACATGGTCATGTACAAGCTAGCCGTATTAACTTATGCTGTTGCTGGATTAGTGATTCAGTTTTCACTTTTCTATGAAAAAGCACCAAATATGATTTGGTTGATCTTGGCTGGTATGGTGATTACATTTTTGATCATTGCCTTTTTACTTGCACTTTCTGTAAGTGTCAATGTCCAAGTGGCTTTTGTGGTGATCAGCAACAAACTCTTCAAAAGTAAAGGAATGCGGAATATCATCGATAAATGCAATACGCAAATTTATTCCTTGCGAGAAACGGTTTATTCGATTCTTCATGATCGCACCGCTTTTTTGCGAATCTATTTCTGGAATGTCGTTAAATTAGCTGCTTGGTATGTGATTCCTTATGTCGTATTAGCACCAAAGCATCCGGAGATTGACTTCTTGCTGACTCTTTCTTTTGTTAGCTTCGCAGTCATTCTGTCTGGAGTACTTCCAACTCCAGCAGGAATCGGATCCTTTGAGTTTGTCTATATGTTGCTGTTTGGTCCATTAGTAGGCACCGTCGATGCCGCATCTTCCATGCTGCTTTATCGATTTGCTACATTTATTTGGCCGTTCGTCATTGGTTTTGTCTATGTCATGTTGGAAAAACGCAAAACAATGAGTGCAGAGCTGGAAGAATTGAAAAACGAAAAAGCATGAGGACAATCTTCGCTTGTATCGAATGAAATCAAAAAAATCTCACAGAAGTGCTAAGATTTCAGCCAAATAGCTGAAATTTTACGGCATTCCTGTGAGATTTTTCTTATTCGTTCTTATCCTAATTACTCGCTTAGTTCAATGATGCGATCCGCAAAGTCTTCATAAAAATCGGCTTCGTGGGAAACAACTAAGACGGTTCCTTCAAAATCAGCTAATGCGGCATTCAAATTGTCTTTGGTGGCTTGGTCGATATGATTCGTAGGCTCATCTAATAAGAGAAAATTACTCTTGATCATCATCATTTCAGCCAGTTTGACTTTTGTTTGTTCGCCACCACTCAAGGATTTTAAAGCTTCTTGTGCCAACTGACTGGGCAATCCTGCGCGGGATAGTTGGCGTCGTAGTTCTTTAATAGTAGCTTTAGGAAATTTGTCGCTCAAATATTGCAAAGGGGTCTGTAACGGTTGGTCCCAGGTCAAATCTTGCGAGAAATAATTGAATTCTGTGTGTTGGGGAAAAGAAACCGATCCATTGATGGCGGGTATCTGACCTAATAGTGTCTTGATCAATGTTGATTTCCCAATCCCATTAAAGCCTCGAATAGCAATTTTTTCACCGTAGCGTACAGTCAAATCAATCGGCGACAATAGGGGCTTTTCGTAGCCAATTTCTAAGCGAGTCGTTTCTAATGCCAATGTGGTGACGATAGGGGCATAAGGAAAAGCAATATGCGGTACCGGTGCATCTGTAGGTGGTGTCAATCGTTCGATTTTCGCTAATTGTTTTTCTCGGCTTTTGGCCATCGTCGAACGCGAACCTGCTTTGTATTTGCGAATATACGCTTCTGTTTTCTTGATATGCGCCTGTTGGGCCTCGTATTGTTTCAAATAACTTTCATTTTGCAACGCTTTGAGTTTCAAGGCTTTTTCAAGATTACCAGTATATTTTGTCAGTTTGCCAAACTCGATATCGATGATATGCGTCGTGATTTGGTTTAAAAATTGTTGATCGTGGGAAACCACCAAGTAGGTGCCGTTAAAATCCTGTAAAAACTGTACCAGCCATTTGATATGCTCATCATCTAAGTGATTGGTTGGTTCATCCAAGATCAGCATATCGGGTTTTTCCAATAACATTTTTGCTAAGATCAATTTTGATCGCTGCCCACCACTTAAATTGACCAGTGGGGTTTCCATACCAAGAATGGCAATGCCCAGACCTTCCGCTAAGTCAGCAATCAGTGTGTCCATTTGATAGAAGGAACCTTGATCCAATTGATTTTGTAATTCACCGGCTTTTTCAAGTAATTGATCATCCAATGTTTCAGCATATTCACCATATAGTGAAGCAATTTTTGCCTCTTTTTCAAAATCAGCAGCAAAGGCTGAGCGTAAGAAATCGCGAATGGTTTGAGTTTCGTCCACATTGACATATTGATCCAAATAGCCCATTTTCAGATTTTTTGGGAAAGTGACCTGGCCTTCATCAGGAAGAATCTCCCCAGTAATAATTTTGATCAGTGTACTTTTTCCGGCACCGTTTCGTCCAATCAGTCCGACTTTCTCGCCACGATTGATTTGAACGCTGACTTCTTCATACAAGATTTTGTCGCCGAATTGTTGTGATAGATTTGATAGTGTTAACATGATTTTCCTCCATATAAAAAAGCCATAGACAGTCATTGTCTACAGCTTACAATCTTTTTAGTATCCATCAAAAACCAGGGCATGAGAAAAAAACCTCACTCCGAGTCTTTGATGAAGCAGATGCGCTAGGCGCTTGTAGGCTCTTAACAATGCTTCATCCTTCTCTTGTTAAGAGCAGATTTTCTGATAAATTTAAAATAATAGCGAGACATCTGCTTTTCCTCCGTTGAAATGGTTTATTAAGCATACCATCTTAGCTTTCCTTGTGTCAACTTTTGCTGATAGTTTGCTAAAAAAGAAAGTCAAAAAGTGCTTGCATATCTTTTGACCATTACTGACCAAAGTGGTATACTACAATGTAGGAGAAATCCTAGAAATGACGGGGAGGTAGAACAATGAACCCAGAAAAAATGACAACAACTTTACAAAGTGCCATTGCAGAAGCACAACAAGTAGCGGTAACACGCCATCATCAGGAGATCGATATCGCTCATTTATGGAAAATTTTATTGCAAGCCAATCAATTTGGCCGCAATTTTTATACGGACGCTGGTCTTGATGTCGATGCTTTCGAGAAGGAAGTTGACCGACTATTGGATGAAATTCCATCTGTTGAAGGTGGTAATGTTCAATACGGACAAAGCATGAGTCAAAACTTATTTCGTTTGCTTTCTGAAGCAGACCAACTAAAAAAAGAGTTCAATGATGAGTATTTATCCACCGAAGTCGTGCTATTAGCATTAATGAAACTAAAAAACCATCCATTGACCAATTATTTAAAAGGTCAAGGAATCAATGAAAAAGAATTAAAAGCAACCATTGAATCTTTGAGAGGGGGAGAACGTGTGACATCTCAAAACCAAGAAGAACAATACAAAGCCTTAGAAAAATATGGTGTGGATCTCGTTCAACAAGTCCGCAGTGGAAAAATGGATCCGATCATTGGCCGGGATGAAGAGATCCGCGATGTGATTCGTATTCTTTCACGAAAAACCAAAAATAATCCTGTTTTGATCGGTGAGCCTGGTGTCGGTAAAACAGCAATCGTTGAAGGATTGGCGCAACGAATCGTTAGAAAAGATGTACCGGAAAACTTAAAAGACAAAACGATTTTCTCTTTAGATATGGGCGCATTGATCGCTGGAGCAAAATTCCGTGGTGAATTTGAAGAACGGTTGAAGGCGGTCTTGAAAGAAGTCAAAAAATCTGAAGGCCGGATCATCTTATTTATTGATGAAATCCACAATATCGTCGGTGCTGGTAAAACAGAAGGCAGCATGGATGCTGGTAATTTGTTAAAACCAATGTTGGCTCGTGGCGAACTTCATACCATCGGTGCCACAACACTGGATGAATACCGCCAATATATGGAAAAAGACAAAGCATTGGAACGTCGTTTCCAAAAAGTTTTAGTCAAAGAACCGACAGTGGAAGATACCATCTCAATTTTGCGGGGATTAAAAGAGCGCTTTGAGATCCACCATGGGGTCAATATCCATGACAATGCCCTCGTTGCTGCAGCGACATTGTCTGATCGATATATCACCGATCGCTTTTTGCCAGACAAAGCCATCGACCTAATTGATGAAGCAAGTGCTACGATTCGTGTAGAAATGAACTCCATGCCAACAGAATTAGACCAAGTCACTCGGCGTTTGATGCAGTTGGAAATTGAAGAAGCCGCATTGAAAAAAGAAACCGACGATGCTTCTAAAAAACGATTGGCAAACTTGCAAGAAGAATTGGCTGAGTTGCGGGAAGAAGCCAATACCATGAAGATGCAATGGGAAACCGAGAAAGACGAAGTCAATGCGGTTTCCAATAAACGGGCAGAAATCGACAAAGCCAAACATGAATTAGAAGATGCCGAAAACAATTATGATTTAGAGCGTGCAGCTGTTTTACGCCATGGTACGATTCCGCAATTAGAAAAAGAACTTGCCGAATTGGAAGCAAAAAATCAAGCGGAAGGCGTTCGAATGGTGCAAGAATCTGTGACCGAAAATGAAATTGCGCTGGTTGTTGGCCGTTTAACAGGCATTCCGGTGGCGAAATTGGTAGAAGGCGAACGGGAAAAATTACTGAAACTGAATGAAACGCTCCATCAACGTGTGATTGGTCAAGACGAAGCAGTGGATGCTGTCAGTGATGCCGTGATTCGCTCTCGTGCAGGTCTTCAAGATCCAAATCGACCTTTAGGTTCTTTCTTATTCTTAGGTCCTACAGGCGTCGGTAAAACCGAGTTAGCCAAAGCATTGGCCGTCAATTTGTTTGATTCAGAAGATCATATGGTGCGGATCGACATGAGTGAGTACATGGAAAAACATTCTGTGTCGCGTTTAGTCGGAGCACCTCCAGGTTATGTTGGTTTTGAAGAAGGCGGCCAACTGACAGAAGCCGTGCGCCGAAATCCATATACGATCGTCTTATTGGATGAGATCGAAAAAGCCCATCCAGATGTGTTCAATATTTTACTGCAAGTATTGGATGACGGTCGATTGACGGACTCAAAAGGCCGAGTAGTAGATTTCAAAAACACGGTCTTGATCATGACAAGTAATATTGGCTCCCAATTGCTGTTAGATGGTGTAACCAGTGAAGGAACGATTCCAGAAACCGTTGCGGAAAATGTTCGTTCCCTATTACGAGGACATTTCAAACCAGAATTTTTGAATCGTATTGATGACACGATTTTATTCACACCACTAAGTTTAGCTGATGTGACAGGGATCGTAGATAAGATTATCGCTCAATTGTCACAACGATTGGAAAACCAAGACATTCAATTGTCCATTACAGAAGATGCCAAAAAATGGATCGCCGAGCACTCCTATGAACCAGCTTATGGGGCACGACCATTGCGACGCTTCATTACCCGGGAAGTAGAAACCCCTCTTGCCAAAGAAATCATTGCAGGCCGTGTGTTGCCAAAAACTAAAGTGACCATTGAAGTGCTGAATGACCAGCTTGTTTTTGAAAATACACCGATCACTGAATAACTCTTTATGGGAAAAACAACCCATCAAGATTACTAGCAGCTAATCCCAATTAGATACCTGAAGCATTTTCGGAGACTTTCGATGATGTTTCAGGTATTTTTTTTGATAAAGCTTGAATAGTGCTTGCGGTATTTACCAGAAAGCTGATTTTCTTCAGGAAAAAAATAGGTAAATTTTCGCAAATAAAATGAGTTCCAAAAAGATTTTACTTGCCGAAATGTCAAATTACACGTAAGATTGAGAAGTAAATGGAAAAATGCAAGTCCATTTTCTGAAGGATAATTAGAGAAAATGGTTGAAGGAGCAAATAAAATAAGATGCAGAAATTTTTAAAAGAGAATTGGTTTATTCTCGCTTTCATTGTTGTTATTGTTGTCGTTCGATTGTTTGTATTAACGCCTGTCAAAGTAAGCGGCCATTCAATGGATCCGACTTTGGCTGATGGTCAACGTTTGATTGCTTCCAAGATTTCAAGTTATCAGCGACAAGATGTAATCATTTGCGTAGAGCCTGACGATACCAGCAAAATTGCAGTGAAACGCTTGATTGGTTTACCTGGGGATAAAATCGAGATGAAGAATGACGTCCTAACAATCAATGGCAAAGAATACCAAGAGACGTATTTAGATGATTTCAAGAAGCAATTCGCCGAGGATCAACTGCAAAAGGAATATAGTTATCGTGAGATGTTCCAACAAATTGCTGCTGCTGCCACGCAATTCACCGATGAATTTTCAATCACAGTCCCTGAGGGCAAATACTTTGTTATGGGGGACAATCGTCTCATCTCAAGAGATAGTCGTTCCTTTGGTGTAGTGGATACCGAACAAATGAAGGGCAAAGTTATCTTGCGCTACTGGCCACTAAGTGAATTTTCATTATTCTAAAAAAAAGCATTCTTGCACAGGCACGAGTTTACACTCGGAAACATGCAAGAATGCTTTTTTATATGACCCAAGCCACAAGGGCAATAACAGAAAAGAACATTGTCCAAACAGCGATCGCCGCAGAACTGATAAAAATGATTTTAATAGATATGGGTTGGACGAATTTTCGTGCGTCTCTGGAAAAGGCATAGGTGATGGATAAAAAAATCATACAACACAAAAGAAAAAATACCGTCAAGATCATGGCGCGCTCCTTACTGACTGCTAAGTCAACTTTCTGTTAAATATTATAACAGACCTTTTAGAAATCTGGAAATCAAATACACTTTATTTTAGGCATTTTATTTTGCGATTATTGACAAAAGTCTCACTTCCTATAACAAAAAAACGTAACGAAAAGTTATTTTTTTATAAAATGTAAACGGATTCGTAAAAATGAAAGGATTTTGGGAAAAAGCCAGCAATTTTCTCAAAGACACTAAAAGAAGTGCAAGAAAAAAACTGCATAAACAGGTTTTAGCCCGTTTACGCAGTCAAAAATCAATGACGGGTAATTTTTTCGATTCGATAACTCTCAAAATAATCTGGTTTGCCGCTTCCTTGGAAGTAGGCGAAAATACCCATCAAAAGGGCCCCGATGGTATTCGTCAACAGATCACCCATGGTATCCATCAGAGCAGCGCGGCCAATAAATGGGGTGCCATCCAACGTCGCGTAGCGCTGAAGGTTCATGCCGCCAAGGGAGTCGCAGATAAACTCCCAAAATTCCCAAAAGACACCACATAGACCAGCAAAGGCAAAACCCATTAGTAGAAAGAGCCATGGCGAGACTTTCCGCACGGGAACCTCTTTTAGGAACATACAGATCAATCCATAACCGACTGCTGTCAGAACCATTGGACTCACGGTGTGAAGCACTTTATCCCAGAAAGAAATAATTTCAATTAGATGCAAGATCGTGCCCATAAAGACAGAAATCAACAAAAAGAACCAGTAAAAGTAAACTGTCGCATTGGGTAACTGAATGCGAAATAATTTTTTGCTATATTCAGGAACATAGATCAATAGGATACCTAATAATGCCTGCACAAGAAAAATCAGTGCTTGTTGTTTAGGGTAGACACCTTGAAAGAATTCCCAAACAGAAAATGCGAATACCAGTAATCCGAAAACCGTAAATCCCTTCAATAATCGTTTATAGTTTGTGCCCATTTAATTTTCCTCCGAAAGATAATTGGCTAAGCCTGCGAGTAAAGCAGATTCCGAGGAATAAATCTCTCCATTTAGCTTGATCAATCCGACCGTATAGAGATTCAAGTAATGGAATTGGTTTTCTGCCACAGTTTTTAGGGCCGAAAGTTTCTGCTGATTCTCCGCTCCTTGTTGACGGCTATCGGTATACAACCCCAAAACAGGGATTCCTTTGGCATAAGCGACGCCGATTTCTGAAGCCACACCAGGATCGATGGTTAGACCATCCAATAAGGCAATCATCAGATCACTTTCTAATACTTTTTCAGTATCTGCTTGAGCAATCATGGTGCTATCGGCATAAGCAGATTTATCATTGATCGCCGCATTTTCTTGGGGCAAATAAATCGTCACTTGCGGGTAGGTTGCTCTAATTTGGTTCACGATCTCTGCATTGTAAAGCAGATCACTTTTAGCAAAGAGGGGGGCAGCAAAGTAAATATTCATGTTCATTCTCCTTCAATTATCCATAATGTTAAAAATAGTCGCCAAAATAAGCCTCCATATCAGGAATGATCGACTCTAGCAATTGTAATGTATCGGAATCAGTATGAAGACGTTCAATGCGAGCCAAATAGGCAGGTCTTCGATAATTCATCAACACACAAGTTAATGTTTGAATATCTAATTGGACCGCTTTTCCTAGCGGCTCATTCGAAACGATGACTTCACCGTTAGCATAGCTCAATCCAAAAATACCATTGTTCCATTCCGCAACCGGATCAGAAACGATAAAATGAAAAGGTTGATCAAAAGCTTTAAACGGAAAATTTTTCAAAAATTCTGCGACATCAACAATTCGTGCCATATAATAGGGCTCAATCGTTTCTTTGATTTGGCTATCTTCCAATAGGAAAGCCAAAGGCTCGTTTTTGTAAATATCTCCTTTGACCCAATAAATCATAGAAAAATGCGCAGAAATAAAGTTCCATAAACCATTACGTGCTTCTTGATTCAAGTAAAACATTTCTTTGACGTGAAAAACTTCCTCGGCAACCCAGTAAAAGAGCACACCGGTTGGATGACCACTCTCATTATAATAGATCGCAGCTGTTCGGCTTTCTTCATTTTCATAACGCCAATATTCTTCCCAGTGAAAGGCTGTCCGCTGCAATGCACCATGATTTTCTCTTGAAAATTGATTATAGACAGTAAAGACGTCAGGATCGTCGACTTCTCTTCGTTCAACAATGCCCGGAACATCCACCGTTTTTGGCAGCTGAGTATCCCGGATCTTGAAAGATAATTTATCCGACATCATTTCCCAACCTTTACGCCGGTAATAAGGGACATTGTAAGGATAGAGATAAGAAATCCACTGTTGATCTGCCCGCATTGTTTCAAGAGCGAGTTTGATCAAATCTTTCATCAACCCATGTCCCGCATATTCAGGATAAGTGCCGACACCTGTCACACCGCCCATCTTATACAGCGTTCCATGGATGTTCACTTCACAGGGGTAGACCGCAATCTGCGAAACAAGCTGATCACCATTGAACCACCCAAATACTTTTGATAACTCAAGGATCGGGCGTTTTGATTTGATCATTTCCCGTTTACTTTCATAACCACTTTCCTCGATGTCAGACTCAGTGATTTGGAAAACATAGCTTAACAGCTCGTTGAACTGATCAACATCTTTTTCTTCCACAGGTCGAATATGCAAATCTTGATGAAAATTATTGTCCATTCTTTCAACTCCAATTTATTTACTAGCTATAGTATAGCAAAACCTGAACAAATTTGTTTAGATAACGGTCAAGAAAAATACTTTAATTATCCCCATTTCGTTGGTATAATAGAAAAGCTGACTAAAAGAAATGAGGAACGTATCCATGAATATAGAAGAAATGAAAAAACGACAGGAAAAGATTCGTAACTTTTCCATTATCGCCCATATTGACCACGGGAAATCGACTTTGGCCGATCGGATTTTGGAACAGACCCATACCGTTACTTCAAGAGAAATGCAAAATCAATTATTGGACTCCATGGACTTGGAACGTATTCAACGATTTGTT
>NZ_JALAHI010000074.1 GCF_022711995.1 Enterococcus sp. | reverse complement strand
ATAGAGTAATGATCGGGTAAGTCGAACGAAACAAGTAGGGAAGAATTTAATCAGACATCTTCCACTCAGAGATCTCAGTTTTTTTAGAAAGAAATATTTATGAAGATTAAAGTTTTTTTAATGGAACGATTCTGTATGACATAAAACATTGAAACAGGATGTTTCAGCAAATAGTCTCGTTTGTCAAAAGTGAACGATGGAAGAATTTTCTGCATAATTTTTTATTTCAGTACCTTTCATTCTAATAAGAATAAAAAATAGCGGTGACGTCTAAATATAATGGGATTATAAAAACAGAAAGGATGAATCACATGAAGATAACAAAGAATCTTTTAAAGTTGATTACATTGAGTAGTTTGTTGGCACTTGGTTCAAGTTATCATGTTACTGCAGATGAGAATACTGCTGCCCCAGATTCAGCTAGTACACCTCTCAGCGGAACACTTAATTTATCTGAGCATGGAGGATATAACCCGAATCCACCAAGTGATTTAAATAAACAAACTACTATTGGTGAAAGTTATTTTGGTATTTCTTATGTTCCTAAAGCCATCTCTTTTCCGACTTCTAAATTAGCAGATAGTATTGGTACTCAAGAAATCTCTATGATTGATCAGGAAAAAACTTTGAACATCGCTGTCAAAGATAAAACCCGAGAAACAGGTCGTAATTGGACGCTGACAGGAAAAGTTAGCAGTAATTTGTCCACCAATAATGCGGGGATTGCGCTAAAGCTTGAATCTAAAAGAGATGTTATGCGCAATATAAATAATGGAAGTCAACCTTTTGAATCAGAAGATTTAGTCGAACAAATAAAAAAATCAACCACAAATGAGATAAATGCAAATAAAAATATTACGTTGAATACAGAGAGTCAATCAATCATGTATAATGATGGTTATTTTGTAAACGGAGTTTATGATTATGAAATCAGTAACGCTAAGCTAATTATTCCTAACGTTGATCAAACAACACCTGATACTATAAGTACTACAATTCAATGGAACTTAGAATGTACACCTGGCAAAACAGATTCTTTGATAGATTCTTTGAAAGAATTATTTGAGGATCAAGGCCAGTATATTAAATTAAAGGAATTTATTTCACTGAAGGCGATTCGAGGGGTTGAAGAAGAAATTAATCGCTTAACAGACCCTCAACAAAAACAAATCAATTTAGAGCATTATAACCGCTATGTCAAAGGCTATTTTGTACAGTGGGACTTAAGAGGCGATGGTCGATATTACAACAGTACTATCAAGTTTATTGGGAGTGATGTTAAAAAGAATGCTTTACTGCGCATCTATCGAGCAGGAGATAGGGGAACCAATGATTCAACCCGCCCAGAAGAAACCTATTTATCTATAAAAGTGTTCCGGAATAGTAAACCTATTCGCGAGTACAGTGAAAAAGGAAGTCATAACCCTTCTAACGAAGAACTAATAATATGGGATGATTTGAAGCCAGGCGACGTTATTGAATACACCACAACAGCACCAGATAATAAAGTAGGTGTATTCCCGAATGACTATAAAAAGAACGAAACAATGAGATATATGGTGACAGACCAATATAAGATTGTTCCAATGAACTAAAAACCGATTCCTATGATTATCTTTTATGAAGCTATATAAAAGAATAATATTGCAAAAAGAGTGGCTGGTGCCACTCTTTTTGTGTTTAAAGAAAAGGGTGCATAGGAAAAAACTTGGACGAAAAAATAGCTAAAGCACTTTTTCAATGGATTTTGCTAAGTTTAGAGCCAACGAATTTGTTTCCAACAAC
Source organism: Enterococcus sp. (assembly GCF_022711995.1). Taxonomy (GTDB): domain Bacteria; phylum Bacillota; class Bacilli; order Lactobacillales; family Enterococcaceae; genus Enterococcus_D. Next base: position 1,769 of record NZ_JALAHI010000074.1, on the reverse strand, counting down.
TCCGAGAGGATAGGACCGACAATACAATTTTTCGATTAATTCATAGAATGGCGGACAACTTGAAAAAAAAGAAGAAAAGTTTTTTTTCAAAACACCTATACTAATGATGAAAAGAGGATTATAAGTGATGGGCTCTTAGGTAACAGTAGGGAAGTCTTTATTAAACGTTTAGTAATCAAAAAAAGGAGAATGGGCAATGAAGAAGAATAAGTTTACAAAAATTTCATCAACGCTTTTACTATCGCAACTCTTACTTTCGGCACCAATTCAAATTTTGGCTACTGAACAGCAGTCACAGGTGACGGACCAAACGGTTACAAGCGAAAGTAGTGTGGCGACTTCATCTGAACAAACCGTTGTTGAAACAGAAAATACCACCGATTCGATAACGCCAGATGAAGAAACAGAAGGCACAACAGAAACAACGGAATCAACAGAATCAACAGAATCAACAACAGATAGTTCGCAAGAGATTGAAACAAGCAAGCCTGATACGACTCATGAGTCGACAGATTCTAGTGCTTCAACAGAAACTACAAGTGCAACCAAACCAAAGCCAAGCAAAGAAACAAAACCTGCACACAAAAAACCAGTAAAAAAACCGGCAGTTTCATCTAAACCGGCGGAACCAATCCGTTCAGTAAATCCGGATCCAGAAGCAACCATTCATTTTGAAAAGGATGAATCGGTGGAGACTTTTATTCGGAAAATTGGTGAATCTGCCCGGAAACTCGGACAAGAAAATGATCTCTATGCTTCCGTGATGATTGCACAAGCGATCTTGGAATCTGGTAGCGGCCAAAGCAAATTAGCACAGGCACCTTGCTATAACTTATTTGGGATTAAAGGAAGCTACAAAAACAAATCTACGTGCTTGAATACCCAAGAAGAAGGAAAAGATGGGCGCTATTATACAATTCAAGCAGCCTTTCGAGTTTATGACAACTACGAAGAAAGTCTGGCAGATTACGCAAAACTTCTGAAAAATGGTTTGACCGGGGATCGTCATTTTTATGAAGGGGCTTGGAAATCCAACACTCGTACCTATCAAGAAGCAACCAAATTTTTGACTGGTCGTTATGCGACTGATTCTAAATACAATCAAAAATTGGACAGCTTGATCGAGACGTATGAGTTAACCAAATATGATGAGAAGGAAAATGTTACATTAAATCCAGACGGCTTTTTGGTACCAGTGAAAAATTATAGTATTTCAAGTCACTTTGGTCCAAGAAGCAATGAATTTCATCGAGGTCTGGATTTAGCTGCTGCCCAAGGGGAGCCAATTTTAGCAGCCAAGAAAGGAAAAGTGATCATCGCAGAGTTCCATCCTTCTTGGGGAAACTATGTTGTCTTGGAACATGAAGATGGAACGACAACGTTATATGCGCATCAACAAGAATATCATGTTAAAGTGGGTCAACAAGTGAAACAAGGGCAAACGATCGGCTACGTTGGTTCCACTGGAAATAGCACAGGAAGCCATTTACATTTTGAGGTATGCTCAGATGCAAGTTTGGCTCAATCAAAATTGATTAAACCTGAAACCGTCTTGTTTAAATAAGACGGTTTTTTTGTTGCAGGAATCGGGGGAGCAGGCATCTAGAATCTACGGGAAAACAGCAGGCTTCGTTTTTCTTTTTGTAAAAAATAAAAAGTCAAAATGAAAAAACAGCAAAAAAATAAGAGCAGAAGTTGCTACAATTTGACTGTAGATAAGACCTATCAGGGTTCTAATTCGTTGACATAATGATAATCAAGGTAGGGGT
>NZ_JALAHI010000073.1 GCF_022711995.1 Enterococcus sp. | reverse complement strand
CTATAGAAACGTGATGTAACCGCTTCATTATCAAGCGGAAAAAATCCTTCTGGAGACATCAAGTATTGTATAAAACAAGGAGATGAAATGTAGCTATGCTGTCAAAGAAAAAAACAATTATTGTAAGTATTTTTCTAATAGTTTTGTGCATGAGTGGTTGCAAGAAAAGTGAAAAAACAACTTCCAATATTACAATTGATGACAAAACTATCACAAAAAAAACAACATTAGAAGTATATGTTGCAAGTGGAAAACTCACCAATTATGTTACGTCTGTTGCTGAACTCTACAATCAAGAGACAGGAGCGAACATTGATCTAAAGATTACAAATGTGGCTTCCGGAACAGCAACGGTTCAAATGATTTCCCCTAAATTGGTGACCCACGAGGATATGCCGGATATTGTATCGATTTCTGATTCAGCTGCTTCAGGTGTAATCTCGAAATTTCAAGATGCTTTTTATAGTGCTTCAGATTTTGGATTCTATGATAAGTTTGGCAAAAATTTTTTTGAACAAAAATTGAGTCTGTTACGTAATCAAACAAATAATAATACCATCATTCCATGGGCAAGCGACTTTACGCCAGCAGTTTCTTTTTATCAACCAGCATTGTTTGAATCCGTCGGTGTTCATTTTGACACCATCAAATCATGGGATGAATATATTGAAGTCGCAAAAAAAATAAAAGAGAAGACCGGAGTATATGGGATCGCTCTGCCTGAAGCTGGCGATCAAGAATTCTTCATTGATCTGATGGCACAGCAGGGAATGCCACTGTTTGATAAGGCTGGAAACCTCAATCTAGGAACAGAAGCGATCAACGCAGCGAAAGTAATCAAAAAAATGATCGATGCAGGGATTGTTAACTTTTACGGTTCTCAAGATGCAGAAAAAGCATTTCAAGAATCCGCTATGTTTGTAGCAGGCGGATGGTATGCCACAAATATGTCGTTGAACTTTCCTGATGCAGCAGGAAAATGGCGGATTGCTGGAATGATTCCCTTCACTGATAATCAATCAAGTTTTGTTCCTATTTCAGGCGGTTCCAGTTTTTATGTTCCTAAAGATGCCCATCACCCGGATGTTGCCCAACAATTTCTCACTTTTATGATGACAAACGAGAAAAGTTTGGCTATTGCGCTGAAGGAAGGGGTAGCAGCTTCAAATCAGAAAGCGTATGATACTTCGGCTGCAAATAATGGCTTCGCTTATTTTGGTGATCAAAAGTATAATCAGCTTATTTTCGATTTAAATCAAAATACTGCTGCCATGTTTTTACCACCAAATTACTCAGATGCGACTTCTTATATAACAACAGCAGCATATAAATATTGGAGTACCGAATCATTCTCTGACTCATATTTGCAAGAGGCTGACAATTTTGCCAATAAGTATGGAATAAAAATAAATAAATAGTAGGAGGAAAGAAGGATGTTAAACGTATTATCAGTCAAAAAGCACACGAAACCCAAAAAAAGCCATTCTCTCATTCATCAAACTAGTGCTTATGGGTTTATTTTACCGTTTGTAATATTTTTTGTTATCACAATTTTGATTCCTATCGTCATTTCTTTTGCATTTAGTTTTATGGAGATTGGGTACAATTTCAAATTTGTGGGTTTAAAAAACTACATCGACATATTCAGAGATCCTTTGTTTGTTACTTCATACACAAACATTTTGATTATCATGGTTGGTTCAATCCCGATTACGATTTTGTTAGCAGTCTTTTTTGCAGTATTGCTTAATTCACCGACTATCAGAGGAAAAGGCTTTTTCAGAACGGTTTATTATATTCCCACGATTACCTCTACCGTTGCTGTTGCCTCTGTTTTTATGACTTTTTTCAATCCGTCTGGCTTGTTCAATGGCTTTTTGAGTGCTATCGGTCTAGCACCTATCCAATGGCTGACAGATCCTTTGTGGATCAGGATTTCAATGATCATTACTATGATCTGGATGAATGTTGGCTACAATACGATTCTATTTCTGGCTGGTCTACAAGGAATATCTACGGAAATGTATGAAAGTGCGGAAATCGATGGGGCATCGAAAATAAGACAGTTCTTTAATTTGACGATACCAATGTTAAAACCGGTCATATTAATGGCGACGGTTTTGGCAACGATCAATGGCTTGGGAACTTTCAATGTCCCAAATATTTTCTTTGGTACTTCCAACGGTCCCGAAAATGCAGCATTAGTTGTTGGAGTGAATTTGTACAAGACGAGTTTTGAAATGGTTGACTTTGGGAAAGCTTCTGCAATTGCATGGACGATGGTTTTTGTTTCAATGATTCTTTCAGTAATTCAGTTTAAATTTGGAGGAGATAACGATGAATAATCCAAAGAAAACGACAAAATTTGGAACCTATCTTCTACTGATCGTAGGTTCGGCCATCTTTTTATTGCCTTATTTATATATGCTAGTTGCTTCAACTCAAAGTAATCAAGAAATTTTGAGTGGTGGCATTAATTTTAAATTTAGTGATCAACTGGCAACCAATTGGAAAATGTTGACAGAGCGGTACAATTATTTGCTGATAATCTGGAACTCAATCGTTATTGCTGTTCTAAGTACGTTTCTCGCAACTGTTAGCTCAACGATGGCAGGATATGCTTTGGCGAAATACAAGTTTAAAGGAAGTGGTTTATTCTTCAATATGGTGATGGTATCACGAATGGTCCCATTTTTTACTACTTTGATTCCACTTTTCTATTTAATGGCACGAATGGGATTAACCAATACTTATGCAGGAGTGATTATTCCTGCTATTGCTAGTACAACTTCAGTATTTATGATGAGACAGTATAGCCAGCAATTTCCAACATCATTGATGGAAGCAGCAAGGATCGATGGTGCGAATGAATGGACTATTTTTTACAAAATTGCTGTGCCAATCCTTAGGCCCTCGATTATTACCAGCGGATTATTGATATTTATGGGTAGTTGGAACCAATACTTATTCCCATTAGTCATGTTATCAGACAATGATAAATTTACGGTCCCTTTGATTATTCGAAATCTTACGATCTCTAGTACCGGTGAGCCTATTAATTATGGCGCATTGATGTTAGTCCTTGCGACATCTGTGATCCCAATGGTTCTGATTTATGTGTGGGCGCAATCGAAATTCAAAGGAAATGATATCGGTGCTTCAAATAAATAAATCCTATGCTTGATGGGTTTTCTGTTCTTGTGCATACTTGTTCTAAAAAGAACCAGAAGGAGATTGTATGGATAAACAACTAAATCTTTGGATCGATGATTGTCTCGAAAAAGCAGTAGATAAAATCAAGGCATCCGTTTATCGCTTAGGAAATAAAATTCCTTATATCGCTTATGACGGAATTTATACTGATGTAGTTGAAGAACGTGGTATCGATTGGTGGACCAATGGATTTTGGAGTGGTATTCTCTGGCAAGCGTATCATTATACCGATGAAATAATTTTTTTTGAAAAAGCAAAACAACAAGAAAATAGACTGATGGATGCTTTGAGCAATTTTCGCGATGTTCATCATGATGTTGGCTTTCTTTTTCTGCCTTCTGCAGTTGCCCACTACCGCAAAACCAAGGATGAACAGTCGTTTTATACAGGACTTCATGCAGCCAATCTGCTTGCTGGACGGTTTAATATTGATGGTAATTATATCGTTGCATGGAATGATGATAAACCGGGATGGATGATCATCGACTCGATGATGAATTTGCCGCTTCTGTATTGGGCATCTGCAGTTACTGGTGATCCTCGCTTCTATAAAATTGCGGAGCGTCATGCAGAAACAACGGCCCGATTTCTTGTTCGTCCTAATGGTACAACTGGACATATTGCTTGTTTTGATCCGGAAAATGGTAGTTTTATTCAGTATATTGCTGGACAAGGATATAGCGCTGATTCGGCTTGGAGTAGAGGACATGCATGGGCACTCTATGGATTTATTTTAAGTTACCGACATACACAAAAAACAAATGATTTGTTGCTTGCAAAAGAATTAGCTAATTCTTTCATTCGTTTTGTTAAGGAAACAGAATACATTCCAAAAGCTGATTTTCTGACTCCTGAAAATGAACAAATTTTTGACACGAGCGCTGGACTCTGTGCTGTTTGCGGCTTGCTAGAGCTTTCAAATTGGGTGATTAAAGAAGAGAAGGAATACTATAAGAGTTATGCAATAAAAATTTTGCAGGCAATCGTATCTGAATATGCAGATTGGAATACGAAAAGCGATGGCATTATCGGTGGTGCTACAGAAGCTTATCATCGGTATTTGACACAAAACGTTCATGTTATATACAGTGATTATTTCTTTTTTGAGGCATTATTGCGCCTAAAAGAGAAGCATCTATTTATTTGGTAGAAGGGAAAGTATTGGATGGGAAATTACTTTTATAAGGGAAGCAAAGAAGAATACTTTCAATTGTTCAAAAGAATCAATACGCCACTGAGACCTTTTTATAGTCAAAGTGGAGCTAGAATCAAATATATTCATAATGGTGTAGGCTATGGCAATAAAATAGCTGAGATTGAAGGGTTTTCCAGAGTCCTTTGGGGAGCTGGGCCAGCATTCAATCAGTTAGATCAAGAATGGTTTCAGATGATCGTATCTGGTATCAAGTGTGGAACAGATCCAAACCATCCTGATTATTGGGGCGAGATAAACGATCGGGACCAAAGAATCGTGGAAATGCCAGCGATTGCTTTGGCATTGATTTACCATGAAAACTTACTCTGGAACCAGTTTTCTTCACAGGAACAACAACAAATTGCTAATTGGCTTAGTCAGATTTTAGAAAAAGAATGCGCAGATGGAAATTGGCAATTTTTTAAAGTAATCGTTGGAACAGTCTTGAAACGTCTGGGTTTTTCAATCAATGATCGAGATTATCTGGCTGCCTTTGAAAAAATTGAGGATTGTTACTTGGGAGAAGGCTGGTATCGAGATAGTTCACGAGGTAGGCAGGATTATTATAATCCATTTGCTTTTCATTACTATGGGTTGGTTTATAGTGTTTTAGAACCTGATGCAGAGATAAGCGCTATTTATCAGCAACGAGCGTTACGTTTTTCTAAAGACTATCACCATTTTTTTGCCGAAAATGGAGCCAACGTTCCATTTGGTAGAAGCATGATTTATCGGTTTGCCGTCTCTTGCTTTTGGTCGGCCATGGTCTGGGCGGGATTAACTCCCATTAGCTTAGGTGAAATGAAAGGAATTATCCAAAGAAATATCAGTTGGTGGCTTGAAAAAGAAATTTTTGACGAAAATGGGATTTTATCACTGGGCTACACATATGAACAATTAACTGTCACAGAGCCATATAATAGTACACTGTCTCCACTATGGCTTAATAAATTGTTTCTGTTACTTGATTTACCGGATAATCATCCTTTTTGGACAACAAAAGCGATTCCTCTGAAAGCAAGGCAAGAAACATATCCTTTGAGCAAAGCGAAGATGATCGCTATGCATGACGGACAGCATACTGTATTTTTGAACGCTGGGCAAACAGGTGTTAACTATCATTTGTTGTCAAATGAGAAATATTTAAAATTTGCCTATTCTAGTTATTTCGGTTTTTCGATCCCACGTTCCTATGAAACGAAAAGCAGCTTTGCAATGGACTCAATGATCGGACTTCGCAGAAGTTACTCTCATGACGAAGCATCAATTGATAGGTTGGAAGGAAACTATCTTGTCCGAAACAATGTAGAAAACAGTCGAGTAACGAATACCTATAGTGCTTCTACTTGGAGAATTCCTGATGGTTCTTCAATCCGCACTTGGCTGATTCCTTTTGACGGTTGGCAAATCCGCGTTCATCGTTTGTTCTTAAAGAAGGACTATATGGTTTATGAGACCGGCTTTGCATTAAGTGCACCTCCGGAGATAGACACAAAAGTAGCATCTTCTGAAAATGAACACTTTGCTACAAATAAAAATGGTTTTACTGGATTAAAAGTTTTTTGTTGGCCTCAGAGTTATAGACAAAGTCCTGTTACTTGTTACCCAAATACAAGTATCATGACTTGGGAAAATACATTTCTTCCTGGTGTAGAGTGCTTGCTGACTGCAGGAGAACATTTCTTGATCACAGGGATATACGGACATCCCTCAAAAGACCATGCAAAACAAAAATGGGCCCAAAAATTTGATATCACGTTTTTATCAGACAGCATCGTGAGAATTGCTAACAATGATAGAGATAAAACAATTAATTTGGATGAGTAAAAGGATGATTAGATGATAGACAATGTAAAAATGGAAGAAATCAAAAGAATAGAACGTTTTGCAAAAGCTTCCTTTACTAAAAATGATATCAATAATGAGATAGTAAGGTGCCAAAGTCACATTCAACAGTTGCTAAAACGCATTTCGAAGGTTTCCGAAGAGTTTCCAGCGGAATGCCCTGAGAATGATCTTTATCCACTGCGAGAGAATATTGGCTGGACAGAGGGGTTTTGGTCCGGCATTATCTGGCTTTTATTTGAAGAAACACAGAAGGATTATTATAAAAAATTAGCCTACGACATTGATCAGAGCTTTATTGAACGCATCCAGAAGCAAATTGTGACGGATCACCATGATTTAGGCTTTCTGTTTTCTCTCTCAACAGTTGCTGAGTATAAATTGACCGGTTCTGCTCTAGCCAAAGAAGCATCGATTACGGCTGCTGAGACGTTATTAAATCGGTACTGGCAAAAAGCTGGAGTTATCCAAGCATGGGGAAGTGCAAATGAACCTAGTCAACAAGGAAGAATGATCATGGATTGTTGTATGAATCTTCCACTTTTATATTGGGCCAGTGAAGAAACCGGCGATATGAAATTCAGTGAAGCAGCCAGTAATCATATCAAAAATGCAGCAGATTATTTAGTTCGAGAAGATGCCTCCACATATCATACATTTTATATGGATGTTGAAACAGGGCAACCTAAGTATGGGAGCACGCATCAAGGCTTTAATGATGATTCTTGTTGGGCAAGAGGCCAAGCATGGGGAGTATACGGTTTTGCTTTGAGTTACCGTTACCTGAAAGATCCCAAATACTTTGAGTTAAGTAAGAAACTAGCAAATTATTTTATCAATCGCTTGCCGGAAGATCTTATCTGTTATTGGGACTTGGATTTTGTTGAAGGCAATCAAGAACGGGATACCTCCAGTATGGCTATCTTGGTTTGTGGACTGTTGGAATTGTTAGAATATGATTTGTTCAATAGCCAAGAAAGACAATTATACTCTCGTATTGTAAGTAGCATTATGCTATCTTTAAAGCAGAACTATTCGACGAAAGCTGAGGCCGATGGCTTTTTGACACAATCTGTTTACAATATGCCGAAAGGGAATGGTGTCAATACGCCATCCATTTGGGGGGATTACTATTATTTAGAAGCCCTCATCCGCATGAAGGGTCATTGGCTTTCATTATGGTAAAGAAAGGACTGAAAAGATGTTTAATCTCGCTGTTCGAGGGCACGACTTAACAAAGGCTCGTGACCCGCAAGATCTCGCCTATGAAATCGCTGAAAAAGGCATCAAGAATGTTCAATTTGCACTAAATGCTTCATTTCCGGAACTTAGTGCTGCTGCCCAGATCAATCCAGGAATGGGAACTTTTTTCAAAAATGAATTTGGGCAACAAGGGGTTCAAGTGGCATTACTAAGCTGTTATAGTAATTTGATTCATCCGGATGCGGATGAACGAGAAAAGATTTTGCAAAAGTTTGAACGCTATCTTTTTCATGCACGCTATTTTGGAGCGTCAATGGTTGCTTCGGAAACGGGTTCCGTTATTCCCACACTTGGTTACACGGAAGAAAATTTCACAGATGAAGTTTTCGATGACCTTGTAACTGTTGTACAGCGGTTGGTAAAAACTGGGGAACGTTGTCAAACAATGGTTGGGATCGAAGCAGGATTAAATCATCCTCTATTTTCCAATGACCGAATTCAGGAATTGATCGCAAGAGTTCCTTCTGATTTTCTGGGCATCGTCTATGACCCTACCAATCTCATCACTCCGGAAACGGCAAGCAAACAAGTGGAAATCGTTGCAGAGGCCTTTGAGAAATTTGGTGAACGAATTGTCTGTCTCCACTTGAAAGACTATGTGATTGAAGAGGATCGCATTGTTTCTGTCCCTTTAGGAGAAGGAATCATTCCTTATCAAGCCGTTTTACAAATCGTTGACCAATACAAACCTTACTGCTATGTCGTATTGGAGGGAACGAAAGATGAAGGAATCAAACGGGCGGTGGCTATGATTGAGGAATTAGGATAAGCGCAGTCCTTGGGCTCACTGATTAGAAGGCCTCAGTGGGCGGATTAAAAGAAAGGGTTTACAACTTTTTTTCTCTGTGTTATTATATAGAAAATTAAACATCCTTGGATAGGATGGTCATTGTTTTTTAACAAGCTAAACCTATCTGTGAGTACACGTTTTTTGTCGTACCCACAGATAGGTTTTTTTGTGTGAAAAGGAGGGGGAAAAATGGAATGAAGATTTTTCGCGTGTTGAACAATAACGCTGTCAGCATTATTGGCGAAAATGAACGGGAGCAAATTGTTTGTGGACCGGGAATCGCATTTCAGAAAAAGAAAGGGGATGAAATAGACGAAACAAAAATAAATAAAAAATTTGTTATTCAAAATGATGCGATGAATCAGAAGTTTCAACAGCTATTAGCAGATATTCCTTTAAAGCATATCGAAGTGGCAGATGACATTATCAGCTATGCGAAAACCCACATAGGGAAACGCTTGAATGAAAGTTTGATTATTTCTTTAACGGATCATATTTATACTTCCTTGCGAAGGTTTCAAGAAGGCATCGAATTAAAAAATGCATTGATTTGGGATATTAAACGATTTTATAAAGATGAATTTGATGTTGGATTAGAAGCACTGGCAATTATTGAGAAACAATTCAATGTACGACTGCCCAAAGATGAAGCCGCATTTATTGCGAACCATATCGTAAACGCAGAATTGGATAGTTCTGTTGACGATATTTCAGAAATGACGAAGCTGATGCAGGAGATATCAAATATTGTTAAATACTTCTTCAAAATCGAATTAAATGAAGAAAGTGTTTATCATTATCGATTTATTACACACATAAAATTTTTCGCGCAACGGGTTTTGACTAAAAGTCAATACGGTGAGGAAGGCGACGGTTTGTTGCAGATACTAGAAATCAAGTATCCAAATGCTTTTCAATGCGTGAAACGAATTGAGACTTACATCGCTTCCCACTACAATTATCAAGTTTCAGATGAAGAAAAATCGTATTTGATCATTCATATCGAGCGTTTGGTTTATAAAAATACTTAATAAGAGAAGAAAGGTTGATAAAAATGGCAAAATACACAGCTTTAGCAAAAGATATCGTCGAAAATGTCGGCGGAAAAGAAAATATTGTGGCATTAGCCCATTGTGTGACCCGTTTGCGCTTTAACTTGAAAGATGAAGGAAAAGCAAATGATGACGTTTTGAAGAATATGGAAGGCGTCGTAACTGTTATGAAAACCGGCGGTCAATACCAAGTCGTGATTGGCAATCACGTGCCTGAAGTTTACCGAGAAGTGACTGAAGTGGCTGGTATCGCTTCTCAAAGCAGTGGGAGTAGTGAGAAGAAAGCGATGAGTTTCAAAGAAAAGTTTTTTGACTTAGTCACAGGTATTATGTTACCTTCCATTGCTTTACTTTCGGCATCTGGGATTATTAAAGGAATAAATACAATCTTAAGTGTGACTGGCTTGTACGGGATGGATAGCTCGTATTATGAATTAATGAATGCGATTGGCGACGCTATGTTCTTCTTTCTACCAGTGGTGCTAGGATTAAATACGGCTCGCAAATTGAATGTCAATCAATTTTTAGGTTTAGTCACCGGGTTGATACTTTGTTATCCTGCTATCAATGGCATCGATATGAATTTTTCCGGTTTTCAAATGAATGCCACCTATACATCATCAGTCTTACCAGTCATTTTGATTGTCGCACTTGAAGCGCCTTTGGAACGGTTTTTCAATAAAGTGATTCCTGATGTGGTCAAGACCTTTATTGTTCCGATTTTAGTCTTACTGATTGCAATTCCAATTGGGTATATTGTGATTGGTCCACTTGCAAATATGTTAGGGTTCTTCCTAGGAGATATTATGCAAGCAATCATCGCTTTCAGTCCAATCGTGGCAGGTCTGGTTGTCGGAGGATTTTGGCAAGTCTTTGTTATGTTAGGGGTCCATATGATGCTATTGATTCCATCGATCACTGCATTGGTTTCTGGAACACCGGATAGCTTCATGCCATTACTTGGTAGTGTCAGCTTTGCTCAAACAGCAGTTGTATTGGCTATTTGGCTGAAGAGTAACGACCGCAAGTTAAAAAACATTGCCTTTCCGGCGTGGATCTCAGGAATTTTTGGTGTGACGGAACCAGCGATTTATGGTGTCACGCTGCCCCGAATCAAAATGTTTGTCTTATCTTGTATCGGAGGTGCGCTGGGGGGCGCAATCACCGGATTTCTGAATGTAAAAATGTACACTATGGCTGGTATGGGCATCTTTTCTCTTCCAGGAGCAATCAATCCTGAAACCGGCTCTATGTCGGACTTGATCAATCTGGTCATTGGAATTGTTGTCGCATTTGTGGTTAGTTTTATCGCTGCTTATGTTCTTTACAAGGACGATGTGTTGGAACCAAAAACTGCTGAGAAGCCATTAAATCGCAAAGAACAAATCGTCACACCGATCCAAGGGGAAATCTTGCCATTGAGCGAAATCAAAGATTCAGCTTTTTCTGAAGGTCTTCTAGGACAAGGATTTGGTATCGAGCCTTCAGAAGGGAAAGTATTTGCCCCTTGTGATGGAACAATCATGACACTTTTTCCTACGAAACATGCCATCGGACTGATTTCTGATAATGGTGCAGAAGTATTGATCCACGTGGGATTGGATACAGTGAAATTGGATGGTCAGTATTTTGAAAGTCATGTCGAAAAAGGACAGCATGTGAAACAAGGAGAGTTACTTTTGAGTTTTGACATTGCGGCTATCAAAGCTGCAGGTTTTTCTGTTCAAACACCCGTTGTGATCACCAATACGCAAGATTATGTGGATGTTGTATCGATGGTCAATGAGAAGAAACGTTTTGAATCAGGACATGAGATTTTGACACTGATTAATTGATAAAACAAACGAATAGGAGAGTGGAAAAATGAGTTATCCAACAAATTTTTTATGGGGCGGCGCAGTAGCAGCCAATCAATGTGAAGGTGCCTGGAATGTAGGTGGAAAAGGGGAAAGTATTTCAGACCATATGCGAGGGGGCAGTCTGACTAAGAAAAGACAATTTGATCGCGAGATTTTGCCAGAGGAATACTACCCTAGTCATCAAGCCATCGATTTTTACCATCATTACAAAGAAGACATTGCTTTGTTTGCAGAAATGGGTTTTAAAGTCTTCCGTTTATCAATCGCTTGGAGTCGAATTTTTCCTAATGGTGATGAACTTGAACCGAATGAAGAAGGATTGAAATTTTACGATCAAGTATTTGATGAATGTTTGAAATACGGCATTGAGCCATTAGTTACTTTGAGTCATTTTGAGATTCCGTACCAGTTAGTAAAAAAATATAATGGTTTTGCTGATCGTCGAGTGATCGATTGTTTTGTTCGCTACTCGACAACAGTGATGGCGCGCTACAAAGACAAGGTGAAGTATTGGTTGACTTTTAATGAAATCAACTTTGCCTCTATGCCTTTTGGCAATTTGAATGTGTTGGGAATATTAGACGAAGAGACAGTAGACCCGTTTGATCCTGTAGATGACCTACAGCGTCGCTATCAAGCCCTTCATCATGTGTTTGTTGCTAGTGCGAAAACTGTTGTTGAAGGACACAAAATCAATCCGGAGTTTCAAATTGGCTGTATGCTGGCACATATGACCTTTTATCCACTAACACCTAACCCAGAGGATGTGTTATTGGTTCAACAATGGGACAATCACTTTAATAATTATTGCGGGGATGTTCAAGTAAAAGGAAAATATCCGTTCTTTATCAAGGAATATTTTAAGAAAAACAATGTGACTATTACTTTTGAGCCGGGAGAAGAGCAATTGTTGGAAGAGGGCAAGGTTGATTTTTATTCGTTCTCTTATTACTCCTCAAATTGTGCCAGCGTTGAGAACGGAAAAGAAATGACTGCCGGTAATCTCTTAGGCGGCATCAAGAACCCGTACTTGAAAGCAAGTGAGTGGGGCTGGCAAATCGATCCTACAGGATTGCGGTTTACATTGAATAAGCTATATGATCGCTATGAAGTGCCACTGATGGTGGTGGAGAATGGCTTAGGTGCCGAGGACACCATTAATGAGGCAGGCGAAATCATTGATGATTATCGCATCGACTATTTACGCCAACACGTGATTGCGATGGATGAAGCAATCGAAGATGGCGTAGAGTTAATTGCTTATACGATGTGGGGCTGCATCGATTTGATTTCTGCTGGAACTGGTGAAATGAAAAAACGGTATGGGTTTATTCATGTCAATAAAGAAAATGACGGCTCAGGTGATTTAAAACGGAGAAAGAAAAAATCATTTGACTGGTACAAACAGGTGATTGCCTCCAACGGGAAAGATATTTAAGCACCCTATTTCACTGAAATAAAAATGAGAAACAAGACGAGAGAACGCTAGTGCATCAACAGTAAGGGGTCATTCAGAATGGATGATCCATTACGAGGATGTACTAGCGTTCTCTTTCATATGTGTGAGCTTTTGCGACGGCTTTTTTGGTCCATCAATGGTACCCTTCACTCATTGGGTTACTGGATTTTCCAGTTGCCAATTTTATCTAATAATGTTTCTTTTACTTTTTCACTGGCAAAGGAGTGGCGGGCGGCGGTCTCATTCAATAAGCGCAGTTCGCTTTCTGACATTTGGCAGTGACGGGTCATGTGCAAGTATTCATCAGTCAATGTTGTTTTAGAAACGGTGCGGTTATCTGTGTTTAAGCAAAAAGGAACGCCTGCAGTCAGCCACTCTCTGAAAGGATATTGGTGATAGTCCGTGATGGCTTTGGTATGCACATTGCTAGTAGGACATCCTTCAATGCAGATTCGATTGTGGGATACAAATTCTTGAGCTTTCTTATCCCCTTTCAAAATGATGCCGTGACCAATACGTTTTGCGCCACTTTCGATTGCTTGGTAAACATTACGGATACAGCCGCATTCCCCGGCGTGTAGGGTTAACTGCACCTGTTCCTCTACGAAAAGTTGGTAAGTCGGGGCTAATTTGGCGACATAGTCGTCTTCTTCTGGACCAGCCAAATCGATACCCACGACTTTCTCTTCAGAAATAGACTCCGAAAAAATTTGGGAGATTGCAGCAACGGATTCCTGACGCATCCCGATGATCAAAAGATTCCCTTTTATCGGATAGATGGACTCCGCACGAGCGATCCCTCTGGCTACTGCTTGAATCGTTTGCGGACAGGAAAGCCCCTGTTCCATTGACTGACTAGGAGCAAAGCGGATTTCGATATACGCGACGCCATCTTCAAAGGCTTGTTCCATGACATCAAAGGCGGCTGCTTCTAAAGCAAATTCACTTTGCAAGTAAGGGAGAACAAAATCAAAGCGTTCCAAATATTCATTAAGATCGGAACAGTCTTGGGGGGCTTGCATCCGTTCTTCAAGAATCGACAGCTCTTGAGGGATAGGCAGGTTCTGCTGATTGGCAATCTTAAGTAATGTTTCTGGGCGAATCGATCCATCCAAATGGCAGTGCAATTCTACTTTAGGAAAGGCTTGGATTTGGCTTTTTGTTAACACGTCATTCCTCCTCGCATACCCAGGGTACGCTGAATTTTTTATGTATGAATATAGCATAGATCGCTGTTATGTACTAGCGAAAAAAGGAAATTCTCATGATAAAAAGCCCATCTCAAAAAATAGCCGCTGCCAGAGGAAGAGTGATCCCTGACAGAATAGGCATTTCTTGAGATGGGCTTTTTGCTGAAACTAAATCAGTTCTGAGAGTTCAATGGCATCGATCGCCAGATCTTGTGCAGCTTCCTTCAACGTGAAGTGACCGTCAAATGCGATAACACCACGGGCCAAAGCAGCATTGGTCCGTAATGCTTTTTCCGGATCCGCGGCTAATTGTTTGGCGTAAGGCAATGTGGCGATACTCAATGCTAATGTAGCGGTCTGAGGTACTGCACCAGGCATATTTGCCACTGCATAATGGATCACTTCTTCTTGGATATAGGTGGGATCATCATGGGTGGTGACGCGATCTTCCGTTTCAAAAATTCCTCCTTGGTCAATAGCGATGTCCACGATCACGGATTTTTCTGCCATTGCTTTGACCATCTCACGGCTGACTAAGTTCGGCGCTTTTTTGCCTGGCAGCAGGACGGCACCAATGACTAAATCAGCTTGTCGGATGGCTGCTTCAATGTTGAACCGATTAGAGAAGAGTGTTTGAACTTGTCCCCCAAATAGCTGGTCCAATTCTTGCAAGCGGGGGATAGATACATCGAGAATCGTCACTTGTGCGCCAAGTCCCAAGGCCATTGCTGCGGCATTGGTTCCCGCAACCCCACCACCAATAATCGTGACTTGCCCTTTGCGAACACCTGGTACACCGGATAGGAGAATCCCTTTGCCACCGTAAACTTTTTCTAAAAATTGTGCACCGATTTGAACAGCCATCCGGCCGGCAATCTCACTCATCGGTGATAATAATGGCAATGCGCCATTAGCTAGCTGGACATTTTCATAAGCAATCGCTCGTACTTTGGAAGACATTAGCACCTTTGCCAAATCTGGATTGGCAGCCACATGCAGGTAAGTAAACAAAAGTAGTCCAGGACGTAAATAGGGATATTCTTCGGGGAGCGGCTCTTTGACTTTCATTACCATGTCCGCTCCCCAGGCATCTGCAGCAGTGGAAACGATCGTTGCGCCCACTTCCCGATAGGCTTCATCTGCAAACGTCGAGCCGATACCGGCACTTGTTTCAACCAAGACCTCATGTCCTTCTTGTACCAATTCGTAGACGCCAGCCGGCGGTAATGCCACGCGGTTCTCATTGTTCTTGATTTCTTTTGGGATACCGATTTTCATATGTTTCACACCTTCCTTTCTTCCATTATAAAGGAAAGCGGAACCATTGTAAGTGGAAAGCGTCGATTCTTGGAAGATGATCGCAACCGTTGCACAAGAAACAGCTACTTCTTTTCCAAGATTCCTCATAAAAAACGACCGACGAATGGGCAAAAGAAGCAGAATCCTGCATTTGTCTTTTGATCATCTGTCGGCCGTTTGTTATTTATAAGCTGCTGCCATCGTTTGTAAAGGTCCAAAAATGTAAACTTTGATTGGCAATTTCTTCCAGTGAATAGGGCGTGCGATAATGGCTCTTTTCCGGTGTGTCGTTTGGATCTAAAACGACAATATTGTCATCTTGCATACCAGCCAATACCATCACATGACCAGTATCAGTAAAATCACCACTGGTCACCGAAACGATCACGGGATGTCCAAAACGGAGATAAGTCGCTACTTGATTCGTGTCCGTACCTAAATCATGGTACGTATAGCCAAATGCATCACCAAAATCGGAGAAAATCCGCCAATCGGTTCCTTGCTCAGCGACATAATAGCTATCTTGTGCCCAATCCAGAACTTCCAGCGGCGAAACGTCATCCTCTCGCAAATAAGCGAGTACCATAGAAAGAGAGAGCAGGGCGCAGCCGTTATCGCGTAAAGTTTGCGTACCATCTGAGCCATAGGAAAAATCTGCCCATTCTTCATTGGTTTGCAGATAAAGAGGTGTTTGAATCCCAACATCCAGTAAGGAATCATTTACTTCATCATTAAAATCAGATTGGTCATAAGCCGCTTCCATCATGTCATAATCTTCAACAACATATTCATCGGAGCTGTAGCTGTGACTAGAGTAACTGAACAAAGAAAGACGAACAAATGCAACAAAGAGCATACCCAGCCCCACCAAAACAAGCAAAAGATTTCGCCTGTTTGGATTCCCATTTTTTTTCATAGCTTTCCTTCTAAAGTAACGAAAAGTCTTACTTCAAGTAAAGCAAAGGGAAAGAAGATTGTCATCCGCCTGTAGACTGATTCGTGTCACTTGTTTCTAGTTCTTCCAGTTCCAGACTGGCGTTTTCCCACGCTTCCATTAGTTGTTCTTGGGTGGCATGGGCTGTTTCCATTGCTTGATTCAGCGCAGATAAACGAACATGATCGTTTAACACATCAGGCTGTGTCATCGCCTGTTCAATTTCCTCCAGCTCTGCTTCGATTTTTGCCATGTCTTCCTCAATTTGAGTGACTTTTCGCTGCAACGAACGCAGGGCTTTTTGTTGTTCTTTGCTTTGGAAGAAAGACTGTTTGCCTTGTGAAATTGCTTTTTCCTGAACCACCGTTTCCTGTAAGGCGGCTAATTCGGTTTCTTCCAATTTCTTCTCCAGGTAATAATCATAATCCCCTAAGTATAATTTGCTGCCAGATTCAGACAACTCGATCACTTTGGTCGCGATTCGATTGATAAAGTAGCGGTCATGAGATACAAAGAGCAATGTGCCTTCATAATCGATCAAGGCATTTTCCAGCACTTCTTTGCTGTCGATATCCAAGTGGTTGGTCGGTTCGTCCAAAATCAGGAAATTGTCATGATCCATCGCCAGTTTTGCTAAAGCGACCCGCGCTTTTTCGCCACCACTGAGCAATGTGATGGGCTTTTCGACATCTTCCCCAGAAAACAGGAAACTGCCTAAAATCGTACGAATCTCTACTTCTGGCGTAGTCGGATGTTCATCCCATAACTCTTTCAAGATCGTTTTAGTGGAATGAAGGTCGGATTGGGTTTGATCATAGTACCCAATCGAGACATTGGCACCTAACTGTACATCTCCCCGAATCAAAGGGATTTTGTGGATCAGCGACTTCAGCAGGGTTGATTTGCCAATCCCGTTTGGTCCCACCAATGCAATGGCATCTTTCCGGCGGACATCCAAGTCGATTGGTTCGGACAAAACCGTTTCTTGATAACCAATGGCGGCATCTTCTACTTGCAGTACAACATTACCCGAAGGTTTATTGATAGAGAAAAGGAAGTTTGCAGATTTTTCATCTCCTTGAGGCCGATCGATCCGCTCCATTTTTTCTAATTGCTTTCGTCGGCTTTGTGCGCGTTTAGTGGTCGAAGCACGCACAAGATTCCGAGCGACAAAATCTTCTAACTTGCTGATCTCTTCTTGTTGTTTCTCAAAAGCTTTCCATTCACTTTGCAGCTGCTCGGCTTTCAACACAAGATACCGGCTGTAATTGCCTTTGTAATGATGCATTTTCCGCCGACTTAGTTCATAGACCTCATTGACGACTTTGTCTAAGAAATAGCGGTCATGAGAAACAATCAAAAGGGCACCGGAATAGCTTTGAAGGTAGCCTTCTAACCAAGATAATGTATCAATGTCCAGATGGTTCGTCGGTTCATCCAAAATCAAAATATCCGGCTTTTGCAGCAACATTTTTGCGAGTGCCAAACGTGTTTTTTGACCACCGGACAATGTCTCGATGGATTGTTCATAAAACGTTGCATCGAACTTAAAGCCGTGAAGTACCGAGCGAATCTCATTTTCATACCCATAGCCATTTTTGTCTGCAAATTCATGCTGTAATTGATCGTACTCTTTCAATAGCGCTTCATAAGCAGCAGAGGGTTCGGTTTCTGAAATGGCAATTTCAACGGTCCGCATTCGCTCTTCCATCTGACGAATCTCAGCAAAAGCAGTCAACATTTCTTCCCAGACAGTGGCTGTACTGTTTAAGCCAGTATCTTGGGCTAGATAGCCAAGAGTCGCCGCTTTATTTTTGGCAATCGTTCCTTTATCCGGGCTTTCAATCCCGGCAATGATTTTTAACAGCGTCGATTTTCCCGCACCATTTCGTCCCACAAGCGCAATCCGCGAATGGCTGGCAATCTCGAGGTGAATATTCTCAAATAAAACTTCAGCGCCAAACAGTCTGGCGATTTGATTTGCTTGTAATAGTATCATACGTATTCATTCCTATTCTTGAAGTCACTTGTCTCCTTGGTTGCAATACTATCAGTCTATCATATTTTGTGATAAACAGCGATTATGAAAAAAGGATGATTGTATCATTAAATAAAAAAAATTTCAAATTGTGAGCAATCAAATTGATTTTTGAGCAAACTATTTGATATGATAGCTACATCACACGTGAATTTTTCACAATGGGGGAGTTTTTCTTGAAAGATCATCAAATTCCAAAGGCAACAGCGAAACGTCTGCCTTTGTATTACCGCTATTTACGCATCTTACACAACGCTGGCAAGTTGAAGGTTTCATCAACTGAACTAAGTGAAGCTGTCCAAGTGGATAGCGCAACGATTCGTCGCGACTTCTCTTATTTTGGGGAATTGGGAAAACGTGGCTATGGATACGATGTTGAAAGCTTAATGCAGTTTTTTGCTAAAACATTGAATGAAGACCATATGACTAATGTCGCGCTAGTAGGTGTTGGTAATTTAGGTAGCGCGTTGCTAAAATATAAATTTCATCAAAGCAACAGCATTCGGATCAGTGCTGCCTTTGACGTAAATGAAGATATTGTAGGTAGAATCGTAGACGGTGTTCCGGTCTATCCAATGAGCGATATGAAAGAACAAGTCAAGATTCAACAGATCGATGTTGCCATTTTAACGGTTCCTGCACAATATTCGCAAGACTTGGTCAATGAGCTTGTGAAGGCTGGAATCAAAGGCATCTTGAACTTTACACCTGCACGAATCACTGCACCAAAAGGCGTCTTGATCCAGAACGTTGATTTGACGAATGAGTTGCAAACACTGATTTATTTCTTGCATTCTGGCAATGTCTTAACGACAGATGAGTCGGAACATCAGGAAACTGCTGATTCAGAATAAAAAGCTATAAACACTGTCGCTCCACTTCGCTTTCGCAACTGCGAGAGCGGGGGAGCGACAGTGTTTTTATTGTGTCAGCTGATCAAAGAGGTCTTCATAAGAAGGTGTCTCCAACTTGCTGAAGGCAGCGGTGTAGCCAGCAGTCACTGTCGCCAATTTTTTGAAGTCGATGATGCGGGCTTCACGATGCCGTTCCTTTCCTTCAACATATAAAAGGACGACTGGAGCCGTCAATGCGGCAAACTGTCCAGCTGCTTCTGGAACAGCAACGACATCGATGGCATAAAGAGGCACGTGCTGCTCGAAGGCTAACTTTTCGATACGAGGCTTATCAGCTAGGCACACACTGCAAGCAGGTTGTGAGAGATACACAAGTGCCAATGGGACTTCGTTTATCTTCGTCAGCAGTTCATCTAATGTATTCATTTGTATCATGTTGATCCCTCCCCGCAGATAATACCTCTAATGTACGTTCTGGCGGGGCACTTTGTCAAAGAAATGGTCACCATCATTAAAAGGACAAAAGCTAAAGAAGCTTTAAGGTGCCAACAAAGACCGTAAAAAACATTGTGCATTGAAGCAAAAAAACGTATAGTAGTTCCAGCGAAATTATTTTTTGATAAAGAAGGTTGAATCTATGTTACAAGGCTTACCAAATTCTGTTTTGCAGATGAGTGTGATCTTTCTCTCCATCGTCATTGAAGCACTGCCTTTTGTCTTGCTAGGCTGCTTGATTTCTGGCGCATTGCAAGTTTTTCTGACACCGGAACGAGTCACGAAAATCCTGCCAAAGAATAAATTGGCTTCGATTGCGATGGGGTGCGGACTAGGGGTTTTTTTTCCGTCTTGTGAATGCGGGATCGTGCCAATCGTCAATCAATTCGTCAAAAAAGATGTTCCCGTCCACACAGCTTTTGCCTTTATGCTGACTGCACCAATTGTCAATCCTATTGTGATTTTTTCGACATTCATTGCTTTTGGCAATTCGGCAAAATTCGCTGTCTTACGAGTGCTGGGCAGTTTACTAGTGGCAATGGTGGTAGGTATCTGGTTGGCTTATTTCAGTAAGCAGGAAATTTTGAAAAAGCAGTTGAGCACAGCTTCAACGGAGCACCATCAAGGACATCACCATGATCATGCCCATGTTCATACCCATGATTCAGAAGCGAAGGAAAGAAAGTGGACGCACCAAATGCGGCATTTATTGCAACACAGTATCGATGAATTCTTTGATACTGGCAGATATTTGATTATTGGCGGATTGATTGCAGCAGCGATGCAGACGTATCTGCCAACGGGAATGATGTTGACATTAGGTTCTACAAAATTTTTGGCCGTGCTGGTGATGCTCGTTTTGGCATTGACGATGTCTTTGTGTTCTGAAGCCGATGCATTTATCGGATCTTCACTGCTTAGCTTATTCGGAGCTGGTCCAGTCGTGGGCTTTTTAGTCTTTGGTCCAATGGTGGATATCAAAAACCTATTGATGATGAAACGCTATTTTACCGGTCGATTTATTGCCACGATGGTCGGTCTGATTGCTGTGGTGGTCTCAATTTATGCATGGGTGGTGTAAAGAATGATCCGTTTTTTGATTTTATCTGGCTATTTTGAGCTAATGATGTATTTGCAAGTATCCGGTAAGCTGAATCAGTTCATCAATGTCCATTACCGTTATCTAGCGATTCTTTCAATGATTGCCTCACTATTTTTAGCATTGGTTCAGCTGTATTTCTGGGTGAAACAAACCCCTGATGAACATGAAGATGCGCATCACCACGGACTTGAAAAAAAATCTCAGCGCATCATTGCGTATTTCTTATTAGCATTACCAATCATTGTTGGCCTGTTTTTCCCGACGGTCAGTTTGGATACGACTATCGTCGAAGCGAAGGGATTCAATTTTCCTTTGAGTGAAGAATCTGTCGGCGACCCTGAGATGAATACCCAATACCTTAAACCGGATACGAGTCTCTATTACAATAAAAAAGATTACAATGAACAAATGACGACTTCTTTAGCCAAATATGCTGATATGCAGACGATTGCTGTCACTGATGAGAATTATCTGGAAGTCATGGAATTGATCTACACGTACCCAAGCGAATTTATCGGGAAGAAAATCAGCTATGATGGCTTTGTTTATCACGCAGAACAAGATGATCGCAATGAAATCTTTTTGTTTCGCTTTGGCATCATCCATTGTGTAGCTGACTCCGGCGTTTTCGGATTACGCGTCGAGTTGCCCGAACAAACAGTGACCGAGAATGATCAATGGCTGCATATTGAAGGAACGATTCAGTCACAATACTATCAACCTTTTAAACGAGATCTGCCCATGGTAGTTGTAGACCAAGAACAAACCATCGAGGCACCGGCTAATCAATATGTTTACCGGTCATTCTAGCAAAATGAGAGAAATATTGCTTTTTTTGAAAAAGTTCACAAAAATATCATAAAGCTTTGTTATAATAAAGATAAGCTAGCGCAGATGTTTGTAGTTTTGCAAAACGTCGAGTACAATAGAGACGTATAATGTGCTAAAAAACAACACAAAGAGAGGTGTCGTGAAATGGGTTTTACAGATGAAACAGTTCGGTTTGATTTTGATGATAGCCGTAAGAAAGAAATCAGTGAAACATTAGCTATTGTGTATCGTGCATTAGAAGAAAAAGGATACAATCCAATCAATCAAATCGTCGGTTATCTCCTTTCTGGCGACCCGGCTTACATTCCTCGTTATCGGGATGCCCGGAATTTGATTCGTCGTCATGAACGAGATGAGATTTTAGAAGTTTTGATTCGTTATTACTTAGGAAATCACGGGATCAACCTATAATGAGAGTCATGGGTTTAGATGTTGGTTCACGAACAGTAGGGGTAGCTGTTAGTGACCCTATGGGATGGACAGCGCAAGGGATCGAGATTATCCGCATCAATGAAGATGAAAATGACTTCGGTTATGACCGTCTTGGCGAATTAGTCAAGGAGTATGAAGTCAATCGCTTTGTGGTCGGATTACCCAAGAATATGAACAATACGATTGGTCCGAGAGCAGAAGCTTCTTATGCCTATGGCAAGGCAATCGAAGAACGATTTGGCTTACCTGTCGATTACCAAGATGAACGTTTGACAACTGTTCAAGCAGAACGGATGCTGGTGGAACAAGCCAACACATCGCGAGCCAAACGAAAGAAAGTCATTGACAAATTAGCAGCCGTAATGATTTTACAAAATTATTTAGATGGTGCTGGAAAACAACTGTTTTAGTTTACAGAAAAGAGGAAAAAATATGTCAGAACATACGCATGATCATAACCATGATCACAATCATGACCATGAAGGTCACGAACACATTACATTGATCGATGATCAAGGCAACGAAACATTATACGAAATTCTTTTGACAGTAGATGGACAAGAAGAATTTGGACGCAATTACGTGTTGCTTTATCCAGCTGGTGTACCAGAAGAAGAAGATGTCGAATTGCAAGCCTATGCCTACGTTGAAAACGAAGACGGTACAGAAGGCGAATTAGAGCAAATCGAAACAGAAGCTGAATGGGATATGATTGAAGAAGTCTTCAATACATTCATGGCTGAAGAAGAATCTGAATAAAGAAATGATGGCTGAACCCTTGATAGATAAGGGTTCAGCTTTTTTTAGTTTGAAAATAATGATTTTTAAAAGCAACGATACCATAAAATGACTCGGGCAGTTATGGGAATCGTATAGGGGCGAGGGTTATCCTTTAATAAGGGAATTCTTACTAAAATAGCTCATCATACAAATAAGAAGCGTGGTTTGCTGGTACTCCACACCATTCCTAGTTTTTTGTTGGCGAGCAAAGTTTCCTTTGGTCGTGGCTGAGGTGTCTGTCACTGGCCTACGCACAAGCGATGAAATAGAGTAACTCTTTTTTCATTTCTGGTAGCAGCTGTCACTTATTCACGCTCTCTTTAGTGGGTCCTCATTGTTCCTATTCTGTCGATCGTTGCTTTTTATTACTGAAATGATAAACTAATAATATGTAAGCCGATTTTCTTCGTTTTGAGAACCAAAAGCTAGTACCAGGTCTTTTTTAGGAGGATAGTATGATGGCTGTAAAAAATACGTTGATCGTAACAAGTGTTTTTGTGGATGGCGGAAAAATACCGATTGAATATACTGGGCACGGCAAGGATATTTCGCCGAAACTTTTTTTGTCGGAAGTGTCTGATAAAGCGAAAACACTTGCGGTGATCATGGATGACATCAATCATCCCATTTTTAAGGTGTATAACCATTGGACGATTTGGAATCTACCTGTGACACAAGAAATACCGGAAGGCATACCACATGGAGAAATCCTAAGTGATTTTGGAGGTGCTGTTCAAGGAATTGGCTATGGACGGCATAGGTATAGAGGGCCAAAACCACCTTTTGGAGCGACGCATAAATATCACTATCATGTCTATGCGCTGGATCGTCGTCTTGATCTTAAACCAAAGAGTAAAAAAGCGGATTTGTTACATGCTATGAATGGACACATTCTACAGCATGGTTGTCTCACTGGTGCATATAAGTGAGCTTTTAATTAAGTAGTTTCTTTAATAAATGAGGGCGTCAATGAAACGATTATTTAGTAGGATTATCCAACAAGTGACGGAGAACCTCGCGGTTAGATAATTTTTTTCAAGGAGAACTAATGATAAAAGAAAATTGGCAACCAGGCTCAGTGAAAGACGAACACTAAATTGCTGTGTCGTATTTCGCTCAGTTTCTTGGAAAGTTTCTTAATTTATGTCAAAATTTTGAATGGGAGTTGTTCAATGATGAATAGGAATCAGAAGAAACGACGTGCGGGGGTGATTGGATTGTTTGTCCTTTTGCTAATCATATCCTCTCTAATACAACAAATGAAGTATTATGGAATAGCTGCAGTAATCGGGATAGTACTAATGATTCTGGCTGTGATAATTTTGTGGCGATATCTCTTACATCACCATATCATTACTATAACCTGGTCAAGCATGACCTATGAACCAACTTCTTACAAGAGTGAACGCATATTTTTATTTAGCCTCGTTGCATTAGTAGCACCCATCCTCAGGCTCCATGATCTAACCCTTTATGATGGCATTATTTCTGTTGCAGCAATAGCGGTAGGCATCATTGGCTTCATATTAAATGAACGCAGACTAGCAGAAAAAGTTAGAAATTAAGAACGAGAAAATTACTTGAAGTGATCCGTTTTTTTTTGCTTTCCTCACGTTGATTAACAACTAACTAAAAAGCTAATCAAAACCAGTGAGGCGAAAGTCTAGCCGGTTTTTTTATTTGAATTGTTTAGTTGCTGAGTGACTATAGATCAAGGCTGAAAAAGGACAGACATGGAACTGTCTGCTAGGTCTGATAGGTTTGATCTTGTGGAGGAATCTTTTTAGCTTATGCTTTGTCCCATTAGGAAAATTGTTTTGGTAGTGAGGTGGAATGGCTAGCCGGTCACCAAAGCAAAAACGTGCCGAGAAATTACTCTAGGCACGTTTTTTTATCTTATTCTTCTGCTATTTTGGCTGATGCGGGTAAGCATCGATTGACGACGATTGCGACGGCCATACCAATGAAACTATCGATCACGCGATTAAAGGCGTAAAGATAGGATTCCGTTTGTGGAACCATAAATAAAATCGTCAAAAGGGTGGCGCAGGCGCCGACTGTGCCTTCATGGTAATCGAACTTTACTAATAAAGCGATCATCACCATGATGACCAAAGGGATCGATAGGAGTTGAACAAATTGTGTGTAGCCAAAAAATTTGAAGAGCCCGATACAGACGATCGATGCCAATGCCCCAAAGGTATTTCCGGCAATTCGATGTCTGCCATACTTGACAGTCGTTCCGTGGTCTTCTCGCAGTGTAAAGACTGCGGTGATTGTGGAAACGACATAAGTCTCCCGTTGTAATAGAAAACTGAGGAGAATACAAATAAAAACGCTGATGCCCGTTTTTAAATTTCGCAAACCAAACTTTAATCCTAATAAGCGCAAAAATGCCATCCTTTCATGAGTGATTCTCTTAAACGTTACAAACGAGACATATTATACCATAAGACGGATAGGTTAGTGAAAAAAATCCGGAAAGGGTTGAAGGAAAGGCTTTCTTTTGTGAATTTTTTTGGATCAAAGGCCCAGCGAACGTTCTTCAAAGCGAAAGAAAATACTGGAGAGCACTATCCCTAGAGCGAATCAGTTGCCTCGAGTGGTAAACAAGCGTACCATAATATTGTAAACGTTATCTTATTGGAGAGCAGGGATAGGCATGGAAAAAATTTATCAAGCAAGTACAGCAGAAGGCGCAGTTGATTTTATCAATATGCGAGATTTAGAAGAAGCGGCAAAAGAAGTGATTCCAAAAGGGGGTTACGGTTATATTGCCAGTGGCGCGGGGGATACATTTACTTATCGAGAAAATGAACGCGCATTCAACCATAAGTTGATCATTCCTCATGTCCTCAAAGACATTGAATTACCTGACACTAGGACGACTTTTTTCGGGGATACATTGAATGCCCCAATCATCATGGCTCCTGTAGCCGCTCATGGCTTAGCCAATGTCAGTGGCGAGAAAGCATCGGCAAAAGGCGTGGCACGGTTTGGCACGATCTATATAGCGAGTTCTTATGCGTCTTGCACATTGGAAGAAATTCGAGCAGCTGGTGGAGAACAAGCACCTCAATGGTTCCAATTTTATATGAGTAAAGACAATGGAATCAATCGGGATATTTTGGCGATGGCAAAACGCAACGGAGCCAAAGCCATTGTTTTGACGGCGGATGCAACAGTTGGCGGCAATCGTGAAACGGATCGCCGGAACGGCTTTACTTTTCCGTTAGCTATGCCAATCGTACAAGCATATCAGTCAGGAATCGGTCAAACAATGGATGCTGTTTACGGCTCCTCCAAGCAAAAACTAAGCCCTCAAGATGTGGCATTCATTGCCAAAGAATCTGAATTACCGGTGTATGTCAAAGGTGTTCAGTCAGAAGAAGATGTGGCACGAGCGTTAGATGCCGGAGCCAAAGGCATCTGGGTCTCCAATCATGGCGGGCGTCAATTAGATGGTGGACCTGCTGCGTTTGATTCCTTACAGATCGTGGCAGAGGCTGTTGCTGGCAGGGTTCCTATCGTCTTTGACAGTGGTGTGCGCCGTGGACAGCATGTCTTTAAAGCAATCGCTTCTGGTGCTGATCTGGTGGCAATTGGCCGCCCAGTGATTTATGGATTGGCTTTAGGTGGTGCAACTGGCGTTCAACAAGTATTCGATTTCTTCAAAAAAGAATTAGAAATGGTGATGCAGCTAGCAGGAACCCAAACGGTTGCAGATATTCGCCAAGCAAAACTACGGGACAATCATTTTATGTAAAAAACTTGACTAAAAAATCCGAACCCTGCTGCCTACAACTAGAAGTGTAAAAGGTAGCAGGGACCGCGGATTTTTTTGTTTGGCACTTGTCTTTCCTCTAGGGAAGGCTGGCGGTGAGATAGGCGGATTACTTTTTTTTCATTCATAGAATGTATATGATTTTGAAAAGTGAAGCGAACCCTGTACACTTAAATTAACGTCATAAAAAAGGAGCGGGTAAAATGATTCCAAAAATCATTCATTATTGTTGGTTCGGAGGCAATGAATTAGGGGAAAGCGAAGAGAAGTATATCGAAACTTGGCGTAAATTTTGCCCTGACTATGAAATCAAACGCTGGGATGAATCAACGATCGATCTTTCAAAATTTGGTTCATACTTGCAAGAAGCCTATGAGCAGGAAGAATGGGCCTTTGTTTCAGATGTTGTTCGCCTGTATGCGTTAGTGACAGAGGGTGGTATTTATATGGACACCGATGTCGAAGTAGTGAAACCGTTAGATGACCTATTAAATTATGAGGCATTTATGGGATTTGAAATTGAAACAAAAATTTCCACTGGCATCATTGGTGCTGTGCCTCACCATCCGTTCATGGAGGAATGGTATCATGACTATGATGATCGTGAATTTGTGCGTGCAGAAAAAACGGAAGACGTGGTGACCAATGTGATTCGAGTCACCGAATTGCTTCAGGAATATGGTCTACAGCTGAACAATCAACGTCAAACGGTGAAAGGCGTGGAAATTTTTCCACAAATGACTTTCTCACCAAAAAGCTATATCACTGGCGAAGTTGAGGAGGATCCTTCTACAATGGTGATCCATCAATTTTCCGGCTCGTGGTTATAAGCCGATCTTTTCAGAACAAATCCTTCGTTATGCAGGGGCCTAGTGACCGTTGACTAGGTGCTGCTGACGAAGGATTTTTTGTTGTCTTTGGCTATGAATTATGCCACAATAGAACGAAACGAAAAGTAGCGAAGGAAGTGTTTATCATGGAAATAATCCAATGTACACCGGTTGATCTTGCGACATTGAGAGCCATTAGTATTGAAACCTACCAGGACACATTTGCGCCTTTTAATACGGAAGCAAACATGCGGGCTTATTTAGATGCTGCCTATCAACCAGAAAAATTAGCAAAAGAACTGAACAATCCTCAGTCTGCTTTTTTCTTTTTAAATGAAGAGGCTGTTGCAGGGTATCTCAAACTTAATTGGGGGACCGCTCAAACAGAAACAATTGCCCCAGAGGGTCTTGAAATCGAGCGTATCTATATTCGCAGTGAGTACAAACGCCGTGGTTATGGGCAGCAATTACTGACCTATGCAGAGGAAGTTGCTAGATCAAAGCAAAAGACGTCCCTGTGGTTAGGGGTTTGGGAACACAATGAGAATGCCTTGGCTTTTTATCATAAGATGGGCTTTCAGCGAGTAGGCAGTCACTCTTTCTTTATGGGAGACGATGAGCAGACGGATTATTTGATGGAAAAACCGCTGTGAAAAACCGCTGATCCTTTTGATCTTGAAAGATATGAGAACCATGGGTTCTGGCGGAAGAGCTTGGTCCAGAAGCCAAGAAAAAAGACCGTCTAAGATGGAAATCTCTTTTCAATTTTCACCCCTTCCAGTATAGTAATAAATGATGCAATGAAAAATAGCTTTTACTGTGAAAGATTAAGGAGACAAGGATGGAACAAAAAACAGAAAGTATATTATCACGTTTTTTAAAAGGAGTCGTTATCGCGTTAGGATTTATCCTGCCAGGGGTATCTGGAGGGGTTCTCGCCGCTATTCTGGGTATTTATGAGCGTATGTTGCGCTTCATGGCCCATTTAACGAAAAACTTTAAAGAGAATCTGCTCTTTTTCTTACCGGTAGGAATCGGTGGGATCGTGGGGATCGGCCTTCTATCAAAACCGTTAGAATGGTTGCTCCAAAATTATCAAATCATCGTCTTATGGGGATTTGCCGGCGCAATCATTGGTACATTGCCTGCATTGGCAAAAGAATCAACCCTTAAAAGCAAACGGACCACGGGGGATATCCTTTGGTTCTTTGGTACGATGATCATCGGCTTTTTATTTTTGTACTTCATGGGAGACATTTTAGGAACGATCCCAGCAAACTTCTTAGGGTTTGTTGTAGCAGGTGGATTGATTGCGCTAGGTGTATTGGTACCTGGTTTAAGTCCTTCCAATTTACTGCTGGTTTTAGGTCTCTATGATCCTATGCTCAAAGGCTTCAAAAGCTTCGATATTTTAGGTGTTTTCTTGCCGATTGCAATTGGCGGATTACTGGTGATGCTGCTGTTCTCAAAATTGATGGAATGGCTCTTGGAACACTTTCATTCAAAAGTCTATCATTTTATTTTAGGGATCGTGACGGCATCAACGGTGCTGATCGTGTTGCCGCCAGTTGCCGATTATAGTGGATTTACTTGGCTGACAGCAGTCATCGGTGTGATTCTGTTTGCTTTAGGGTACTGGCTAGGGGCTTGGATGAGTCAATTAGAGGAAAAATACAAATAATTTCTGCGGGACAAAAAAACAATCGGTCAAATGATCGATTGTTTTTTTATGGAATAGAAACCGAGGCAACCTTTGTCTGGATAGCGACGTTCACGCTGACTATCCTCACTCCCCCTTGGAAGATAATCAGGAAACGTCGCCGGAAAAAGGGGGCAGGATCGAGCGGGCCAACTTACATCTGTTCGCTAAGCGCCCAAATTTAAAAAAGGATATATAAAAAGAGGTATCGGACGATCCTGCCCAATACCTTTGTCATAGCGAAATAAGCAGACCAAGCGTGCTGATTTACCTAAAAAGAGGTAGAAATCACCCCAAAAATTGGGTACAATAAACACGTTGATGTACTGCATTGACTATGGCAAACTTGATGGTCAGTTACAGCTGACAAATCAAGGCCCTATTCCTTAGTTGCCGCTAAGGGATGGGGTGCCTTTTTTTGGTTTCTATTCGCTTTTATTTTATAGAAAGCACGGGTATAAATCAAGGGAACGTTTCCAAATTTAATGAAAAAAAGTAAGTATTTCATTATATAATCAATAAAAGATAACAAAAATACCTAATTTTCGTCAATAATGTTGAAAACAGGCAAGTCAACTATCTTTGCTGGAAGGACAATCGCTAGGAAGATCCATGCGTTCAAAAGTGAATATTTTTTTGAGACAAGGCATCGGAAGGATGCTTTTTTTGATACTTTTCTTACTCGCCTAGCATTAAGGACTGGGGAAAAATTTACCAACTTAACAGGAAATTTTCAGAACGCTTACTAGATGTTAACGACCACTTGATAGGATGGAGATAATGAATTAGTGAGGTGAGAGCATGAACCACGAACAATTAGAGTTGCCAATCAGAAAAATGGCGATTGGTGCGGTAGAGATTAGTCAAACGAAGTCGAGGGTGGAAGAGGAAAGAAGCAGTGGAGGGGGAGTATGCCAGCTAAAACACAGATGACTGAGAAGCTGCTTTTGCTGGTTTTGGATGGCTGTCGCTACGATATAGCGATGGAACAAATGGGTGTTTTGAACCATTATGTGGATTACAAGCAAGCCCAATTGATCAAAGTTCTTGCGGAGATGCCTAGCAGTTCACGGGCATTGGATGAAGTGCTGGCTACGGGAGTCCCCAGTTACCGAAATGGTATTTTGGCTAACGCAGATATCCGACTTTCTAAAGAACGCTCGCTTTTTGATCTGGTTAAAACCGCAGGTGGCATAACGGCAGCCGCTGCCCATTATTGGCAAAGCGAATTATTTAATCAAGCCCCGTATGAAATGAAAAGAGACCGCATCCAGCATGATCCGCAAAAGGGGATTCAGCATGGGATCTTTTACAATGACAATCAGTATCCGGATTCTCATGTGTTTGCTGATGGTCATTTTTTATTGCGTACCTACCAGCCGCATTTGTTGCTGATTCAAGCAAGGAATATCGCTGAAACAGGGCATCGGTACACATCTAATTCAAAAGAATATCGGCAGTCAGTTAGCCAAGCCGATCAATTGATCGGTGTCTATCTGCAGGATTGGTTAGCTGCAGGTTATCAGGTGCTGGTGACTGCCAGCCATGGGATGGATGAATATGGCTTGCATGGTGGGAGTACCGCAGCCCAACGGGAAGTACCGCTGTACATTTTTTCAGATATTTTTCCGCCAGACTGTGGAATCGAAAAGATGAATCAACTGGAAGTAGCGCCATTGATTTGCAGTTTGTTGAAAATCGATACATCGGAACGCATGCAGATTGGCCGTAGCTGACTGATGAAAAACAAAGCGGCATTTTGCGCGTTCCACGAGTCCATCTACCGCTCTTTGATTTTCACTTGGCGGCACTAACCCAAAACGATCCATCACTAGTGTGACAAGAGAAAAAAACGAGCTTACGGAAGTTGAAGTTGCGGCAAGACACGCAAGAAGCTGGATTCGTTGAATCGTTACTCTGCTGCCCTGTTGCAAGAATTTTTAAAGCCTTTCCATGTGAGACGAGAGGTGCGGAGGGGGCAGATTTTTTGGACAAACAAGATGATTTGTCCAAAACGGCAAAAAATGGCGGTTGTTATTTTTGTCACAAATAGAAGATACTGCTACCATGGATTCGTACCAATATTAGGAGGGGATCATATGAGATATACAAACGGAAATTATGAAGCTTTTGCAAGAAGCAGAAAACCGAAAGATGTCGAAAAGAAACAGGCCTATATTGTTGGTGGCGGATTAGCTGGATTAGCAGCAGCAGTCTTTTTGATTCGTGACGGACACATGGAAGGAAAGAAAATCCATGTGCTAGAGGAATTGTCTCTTTCAGGCGGCTCACTCGACGGCAAATTTATTCCTCATGATGGCTTTGTTACTCGAGGCGGCCGTGAAATGGAAAATCATTTTGAATGTTTATGGGATTTATTCCGTTCGATTCCATCATTGGAAGTGGAAGATGCCTCCGTCTTAGATGAATTTTATTGGTTGGATCATGACGATCCAAACTCATCCAATTGCCGGATCATTCATGATCGTGGCCAACGAGCAGCAGATGATGGAGAATTTACTTTATCAGCAGCAGCCCAAAAAGAGTTGGTCCAACTATTTATGACTTCAGAAGATCAGCTGGTTGGCAAACGGATCGAGGATGTTTTCGGAGATGAATTTTTTGAATCTAACTTTTGGCTGTATTGGTGTACGATGTTTGCTTTTGAAAAATGGCATTCTGCCATCGAAATGCGAAGATATGTTTTAAGATTCATTCACCATATCGATGGATTGCCTGATTTCACAGCATTGAAATTTACTCGTTACAATCAATATGAATCGTTAGTGAAACCATTATTGGCTTATTTGGATGCACAAGGTGTTGATTTCCAATACGAAACCAAAGTCATGAATATTGACGTGAAGATGACCGAGGGAGAGAAAATCGCGCAAAGTATGACACTGATGAAAAATGGCAAGGCGCAAGAAATTACTTTATCCCCCGATGATTTGGTCTTTGTGACCAATGGTTCGATTACGGAAAGCTCAACAGAAGGGGATCACCATACACCAGCACCTATTACCCATGAGTTGGGCGGCAGTTGGAATCTTTGGAAAAACTTGGCAGCACAATCCCCTGAGTTTGGTCGTCCCGAAGTTTTCTATGACAATTTACCTGCAGAAAGCTGGTTTGTATCGGCGACAGTCACATGGCAAAACTTTGATATCGAACCTTACATTTCTCGTTTGACCAAACGAAAATTACGGACAGGAAGAGTAGTGACCGGTGGGATCGTCACTATCAAAGATTCCAATTGGATGATGAGTTTTGCGACCCATCGTCAACCTCATTTCAAAGAGCAAGGCGATCAGCAAACAGTTACTTGGGTTTATGGACTATTGTCTAATACGCCAGGGAATTATATCAAAAAACCGATCGAACACTGTTCCGGACAAGAAATCGTTCAAGAATTGTTGTATCATTTAGGGGTTCCAGAAGATGAAATTCAACGAATCTCCAGCGAATCTTGTTCAGCGATTCCTGTCTATATGCCTTTCATCACCTCTTACTTTATGTTGCGAGAACCTGGGGATCGTCCACTCGTGATACCAAATGGCTCCCGTAACCTTGCTTTCATTGGCAACTTTGCTGAAACGCAACGGGATACTGTCTTTACGACTGAATATTCTGTGCGCACGGCGATGGAAGCTGTCTATCAATTATTAGACATCGAACGAGGGGTCCCAGAAGTCTTTGCTTCTGCCTATGATCTACGGACTTTGGCAAATGCGATTTACTATCTATCCGACAAAAAGAAACTGACGGAGATGGAATTGCCATTTATTGAACGTAAATTGGTGGAAGGATTTGTGAAGAAGACAAAAGATACCTATATCGGTGAGATTCTTGAAGAAAATCATTTAATTTAACACATCAGCATCCTGTGGCATCTGTCAGTATTGAATGATCCAAGTAGGAAAAGGGGAGAAAGTTACCTTTTTCTGCTTGCGAGCAGACTGTTCTCTGACGGATGTCACAGTTTTTTTGCGCTTTTTTGTCTGCTGTGACAGCGCTGAATTCGTATGAGGTAAAACCAGTAAGCTAGAAAATAGGAATCGCTCCCATAAAAAGAACGCCAGTGAATAATACAGTCTGTTATTCTGTTGTATTTGTGTTGAGTTTTACTTCCCTTTTTGATATATTAGTTGTTAATTAAAAAGCTTTTTTTAGATTTGGTACAGATTTTATAATTGTTATGATGAAAGGTGGGAGATTTATGCAGGATGCAACCTATTGGGCAGAGCAGTTAGCGCTGGGAAAAATCAGTTTTTCAGAATTGACCGCGCAGATTGAAGCCAACCTTCAGCAGATTGATCCAACGTTGAATGCACTGGTTTCGTTTGATCGGCAAGCAGCTATCCAGCAATTTGAACAAAATCCGCAAGCAAAAACGGCTTTATTCGGTGGACAACCAATACCACTGAAAATTTTAGGTCAGAGCAAAGCCGGCTGGCCGACTACTTCGGCAGCTGCATTGTTTGCGAATGCAAAAGCAGAAGAGACAAGTTCATTTGTCAATGGGTTGGAACAGTTGGGATTGATTCCCCTCGGGCAGACCAATGCCCCAGAATTTGGTTTCAAAAATGTCACTGATCCAGTATTGTATGGGCCAACTCGCAACCCATGGCAGCCAGCCTATTCGGCAGGGGGATCCAGCGGGGGTGCAGCGGCAGTTGTAGCAGCGGGCTTATTTCCGATGGCTGCGGCCAGTGACGGGGGAGGCTCCATCCGGATTCCAGCTTCTTTCAATGGACTGATTGGTTTAAAACCAACCCGTGGCGCGATGCCAGTAGGTCCTCAAGAATGGCGCAGCTGGCAAGGGGCTTCGATCAATTTTGCATTGACGCTTTCAATGAGAGACACGGAGAGTTTATTTTATGGATTACGGACATCCCAACCAGCCGCGCCGTATCAAGCACCAAGGATCGAATGGAAACACCATGGGCCTAGCCAGAATCGGACATTACGGGTAGCTTACACCACGGATTCGCCAGTGGGCAGCCCCGTTTCGCAGACTGCTGTCTCCGCTGTTAAGAAAGCGGTTGTATTTTTGGAAGATCAGGGACATCAAGTCACCGAAATTCCTTATCCTGTGGATGGGCAAAGGATGATGTCTAGCTATTATCGCATGAATGGCGGCGAGACAGCGGCGATGTTTGTGGAGATCGAGGCACTGCTGAAACGACCAGTGGAGCAAAAAGACATGGAGCTGATGACTTGGGGACTGTATCAATATGGTAAAAAATTAGCAGCTGCAGACTATATCCATGCCTTACAGCATTGGGATCAATTGGCAGTAACGATGGAAACGTTGTTTGCCGATTATGATCTGTTCTTGACTCCTACAACGGCACAAACAGCACCATTGATTGAAGAGGATTTGCAAAGCGATCCGATTCGTCGGGAACTGCAAGCAATCGAAGGACAAACAATGAGTGCTGCCGAGGAATTGATTTATCTGATGTTCGACAAAAGCTTGGCACTGACTCCCTATACCCAACTCGCGAACCTAACAGGACAGCCAGCGATCAGTCTACCAACAGCGATCAGTGAGGAAGGCCTGCCATTGGGGATTCAGTTTATGGCCTCAAAAGGCCGTGAAGACGTGCTTTTCCAAGTGGGGGAGTTATTTGAGCAAGCAGGACAATTTCATTTACCAAAAAAACAATCAAAGATTGATTTCCTAGGAGGAACAAGATGAAGAAAAACAAGAGAAATCGTTGGAAAACTCTCGTCGCATTAGGGGCCTTTGCGTTGTTATTAGGGGCTTGCGGAAAGACTAAGACAGAGGACGATAGTTTAAGTCGTGTCCAAGAAGCAAAAGAATTGACTGTGGCTACTTCAGGCACGTTATTTCCTTCTTCTTATTACAATGATGACAATCAATTAGTCGGCTATGATGTGGATGTTGCCAAAGAAGTAGCCAAACGGATGGGGGTCTCGATCCAGTTCAAAGAATACAATGTGGACGGGCAAGTAGCCTCTTTGACCAAAGGGGAAGCGGACTTTGCCGCCAATGATTTTGGGCTGAGCGGCGACCGTGCCGATAAGTTTCGTCTGTCTGAACCAATCAAATATTCGTTTGATAGCATGATCGTCCGCAAAAGTGATGATTCAGGCATAGCCTCATTAGAAGATTTAGCAGGGAAAAAAGCAGCGGGGGAACCCAATACCAGTTACATGAAGCTGGCTGAAGAATATGGTGCGAAACTGGTGACCTACGATAATGCGACCAATGATCAATATCTAACAGATGTGGCCAACGGACGGACCGATGTGATCCTTAATGATTATTATCTGCAAAAAATGTCGGTGGCAGCCTTGCCAGATATTCCAGTAAAAATCTTGGAGAATGTTTATTTTAATCCTAACGAAACCGGCTTTCTTTTTGCTAAAGACAATCAAGCGCTACATGACGAAGTCAATCGTATTTTAAAAGAGATGAAGACAGACGGTACATTAAAAGAAATCTCCGAAAACTATTTCCAAACAGATGTATCTGTCCCCTCTGACAAAGAGATTCAGAAGGTTGAGAAGTAATGTATATTCCAACACTTGATTTGCCGCTGATGTGGGAATCGCTCCCTTTTTTACTGACAGGGTTATCCTATACGTTAGGGATTGCTGTTGCCTCTTTCCTCATAGGAAATGTGTTGGGGCTATTACTGACTTTTCTGGGAATGCTTGATAATCCATGGCTCAGAGGAATCGTTCGAGGCTATCTCTCCTTTTTGCGAGGGGTACCGGCACTGGTGCTGTTGTTCTTGCTTTATTTCGGGCTTCCGGTTCAGTTACCGGCATTGACTGCGGCAATCATTTGTTTTAGTTTGACCAGCAGTGCTTTTATTGGAGAAATTTATCGAGGGTCGATCGCCGGAGTGGATCGCGGACAATGGGATGCAGCGTATGCTCTAGGATTGAGTTTTTCTAAAACATTGCGGCTGATCATTTTGCCTCAGGCCTTTCGCATCTCGGTCCCTGCATTGAGCAATGTTGCGATGGACCTGTTAAAAGGCACCTCGTTGGCGGCAATGATCACCATCCCGGATATTTTCCAAAAAGCCAAAATCGTTGGCGGCCGGACGTTTGATTATATGTCGATGTACGTGTTAGTGGCGATCATTTACTGGTTGTTGTGTATTGGGATCGAAGCAATTCAGCATCGACTGGAACAACGATTTGCAGCCCGCTTTGAGAGTCGAAAAAACTGATTTTAAAAAGAGCCAACAAAAAATCGCCGGTTGGATTAGTTATGAACCAATCTCTTTGTGGTACACTTTACAAAAAGGAGTTTGGACAATGAAATATGAGTGGCGTAAGCAAGAAAAAGCATTCTATCTTCCCAAAGAACCCCAGTTGATCGAAGTGCCTAATTATCGGTTCCTAACGCTGACTGGGAAAGGTAATCCTAATCGTCCTGAATTTTCCGAGCAAATCAGTGCCCTTTATGCGATGGCCTATGGTTTACGGATGGGCTTGAAAAAAGGCGCCTTTGGGAATGGGCCTTTCGAGTATACGGTATACCCCTTGGAAGGTGTTTGGACATTACCGGAAAAACCACAAGGCCCCATCGCTAAAGAAGAATTGATTTACAAAATCATGATTCGGCAACCGAAACAAGTGACGGCGGATTTATACGCTCACCAGTTGACACAAGTCATGAAGAAAAAAGACAATCGTTTTTTGGAACAGATTCGTTTCGAAGAATATCGAGAAGGCTGGTCTGTGCAAGCTTGTCATATCGGTTCTTTTGACACCGAAACCGAAACGTTTGCGAAAATGAAAAGCTATTGCGAAGCCCATGAGTTATCTATTGTTCCCACGATGGGCCATTATCAGCATCGGGAGATCTATCTGTCAGATTCGCGAAAAACAGCTCCAGAAAAAGCGAAAACGGTCTTGCGCTGGCGTGTAGCCACTCCAAGCAAGGAAGACGCTTAACATAGTCCAACGGTAGAGAACTAAAGAAAAGACAAAATGAAAGAGAGAACGGCTCAAACGCTGTTCTCTCTTTTTTTACTGATCCTCTTTTAAATAATCTTCGCTGGTAAATTCGCTGTGAAAATATTTGCCTTCGTCGCCGTAATAGGTATTGTATCGTTGTTTGAATTTACGGAATCCATAGACCACTAACACCTTTAAGAGACAATAAATCGGTATTCCGAAAACTACGCCGACGATTCCCATCAAATCTCCCATGACCAATAAAACCACGAGAATCGTGATTGGATGGATCTGTAAACGATCCCCCATCACACGAGGCACGACTAGATCCCCATGCAGCAGTTGTACCGCAAACCAAGCAATCAAAAACTTGATCAGCATACCGGTGGAGTCTTGTGCGGCAATGAAGAGTCCTGGAAAAAAGACAATAAATGGCCCGATATAAGGAATGATACATAAAATACCGGCAGCAATCGCCAGAATGCTCGCATATTCTAAACCAATCAGTAAGAAAATCACCCAGTAGATGGCGCCTAAAATAAGCGAAGAAATAATCTGCCCCTTTAAAAATGCCCCAACTTGCAAGTCAGCGATTTTTACGATTGCATTGAAATCTTTACGAAACCGGGGTGGAACGATGGACAGAAGAGAAAAATAAAACTTGTTGGGATTTCTCAGTAAGAAAAACGCGATGATCGGTCCGGTAAACAACGCGATAAACAGTGTGGAGATGGTCGAAAAAATATTGCTGAGACCAGCAGCGCCTGTTTGCCAATAATCGCCAATGAAATCCATGATGTTGTTGGCAATTTTTTGCAGAGTTTCTGTGATCTGATCCACTTGGGCGCCAAAGGGAGTATTCGCCAAGAATGAATCTGCATTTTTCTCAAAATCACCCATTAGATTTGGGAACTGATTGATCAAATCGGTTGTTTGCTTCTGGATGATCGGATAAAGTTGAAAACCAGCCAAAACGATCACTAAAAGAATCAGCAAGTAGATTCCTCCAATGGAAACGATTCGGGGAATTTTTTTCGCTTCTAGTCGATCAACCAATGGATTGAAAAGATAATACAAAATCAAGCCAACTAAGAATGGGGGGATAAGGGTTGAAATAATGACCAGAAAAGGATCAAATAGAAACGAAATTTGTTTCAGCAAAAAAACTGCAATCGCACAGAGGATGATCAATCCTAGTACATAGTAACTTGTTTTTCCGCCTAAAAATTGGATCAAACGATTCTTTTTCATTGCAGAGCCTCACTTTCTTAGTTTCATTATAACGAAAGCCGTTCTTTCTGTAAAAAAAGAGAGAGCCTGAGTAAATTTATTTTTACTTTTGCTTTTCTGATTCGTTTATAGATATGTAAGGGCGCCACTTACAAAACAACTAGAGGAGGAAACAAGCGATGAAGACCAAAACCACTACCCGATTGACGATCAGAATCCAAACACCGGAAGCAGAAAGCCCAGTTAGCCAGACAGTCAATCAAGTCATGAATGCACCAGAGGAAGCCAAAATGATTGCTTTTGGGGAGGCGCTAGCGGGATTTTCTAAGCAGGCATCTTTAGCTAGTGTGGTAGAAACGATCCAGAATGAATACGTAAAATAACGAGAGGAGAAACAGAGATGAAGAAGCTTCATGCACTATTCTTGACTAGTGAGGGCAAAAAACACACATTGCAGCCAAAAGTTTTTGATGAAGAGATAACAGCAGATGAAGCACGAACTGCAATGGAGAACATTACAAAAATCGGTATCTTTGAATCAGATGGTGTTCGTTATTACGAGGAGCTGTCTGGCGCCAAAATCGTAGAGACGATTGAGACGCCATTGTTTTGAAATTAAGTTGAAGAGTTTATCAAGAAATACTCGATAATCAAGAAGAAGTACTGCAACCAGTACTTCTTTTTATTTGCTAACAGCAGTTAATGTACAACGGCCGACAGCCGTTTTCGTACTGTCGGCTTGTCTAATCGTCGCTTGCCAAGTTTGGATCGTTCCACCGATACGATCAGGCAAGGCTTCTACCGTCAACTTTCCTTGTGAGACGGCTTTTAAATGATTGACTTGCAGGTCGATAGCGGCGGCAAATTGGTCTTTCGCCACTGCTTGATTGGCGCCAAGACTGCAAGCTGTTTCGATCAAAACCGCGTTGATGCCACCGTGGAGAATACCGAAAGGCTGTTTGTGCTGATCACTGACAGTCAATGATAGTCGCACACAATCAGCCGTTGTTTCTTCAATCTGGATGCCTAAATAATCGAGTAAGTTCATGGGTCCCCCTGCTTTTCTGAGAATTTGATGACTTGATTATAACAAAGGTTTGACAGAATGCAATTTCTAACGATAATAGACAAGAAATGTGTATAATAAACAATAAGTGATACGAGGAGGAATCTGTAATGAGAGAATGGAAAACCTTAAAAGAATACGATGAAATTTTATTTGAACAGCACGGCAAAGTGGCGAAGATCACGATCAATCGTCCAGAAGTTCACAATGCCTTTACACCAAAAACGGTGTTTGAAATGATCGATGCTTTTTCAATTAGTCGGGATGATCCGGGAATTGGTGTGATCATTTTAACAGGTGCTGGCGACAAAGCCTTTTGTTCTGGTGGGGATCAAAAAGTTCGCGGACATGGTGGCTATGTGGGAGAAGACCAAGTTCCCCGTTTGAATGTTTTGGACTTGCAACGGTTGATTCGCACATTACCAAAACCGGTCATTGCAATGGTCAAAGGCTGGTCCATCGGTGGCGGAAATGTCCTTCAATTGGTTTGTGATCTAACGATCGCAGCGGACAATGCCAAATTTGGTCAAACAGGACCGAATGTCGGCAGCTTTGACGGCGGCTACGGATCCGGTTATCTTGCGCGAACGATTGGTCATAAAAAAGCCAAAGAGGTTTGGTTTATGACGAAACAGTATACGGCAGAAGAAGCTTTAGCCATGAACTGGATCAACACTGTTGTTCCGCTTGATCAAGTGGAAGATGTAACGATGGAATGGGCAGAAACCATGCTGCAAAAAAGTCCATTGGCTTTGCGTATGATCAAAGCTTCAATGAATGCCGACACAGATGGTTTAGCCGGTATCCAACAGCTTGCTGGCG
Organism: Enterococcus sp.; assembly: GCF_022711995.1. GTDB lineage: Bacteria > Bacillota > Bacilli > Lactobacillales > Enterococcaceae > Enterococcus_D. The sequence goes on along the minus strand of NZ_JALAHI010000073.1, from coordinate 20,819 downwards.
ATGCGACCTTATTGTATTACACAATGGATGAAGCCAAAGAAGGCCGCGATGCGTTTAAAGAAAAACGTCAGCCTAATTTCGACCAATTTCCTAAATTCCCTTAATGAATGGCAGTTGGCTGCAAAGGCAAGCACAACTTCATCCAGAGCGACCAGCTTTTTATTGGCAAGATAAAAGCTGGTCGTTTGCTGCCTTGCAAAAAGAAGTCACCGCTTATGCTTGCTATTATGAAGCGCGTATTCCTCAAAGTATTGAGAGAGTAGCGATTTTTAGTAATAACTCGCCAGAGATGTATTTCTCGATTCTGGCTCTTTGGGAATTAGGAAAGCAAGTGCAGCTTTTGAACACTCGCTTAACTGAAAAAGAGCTTCACTATCAGTTAGCTGATGCCCAATGCTCTTGGGTGATCAGCAACCAAGGGCTGGCATTGTCCAGGATTCATGTTTTACCTTTTGGAAAGCTGAAAGGGAGTCTGACGGTTGCTGCTTCGGTTTATCAAAAGAATCAAGTGGCATCGATCATGTATACTTCCGGCACCACTGGCAACCCTAAAGGGGTGCCGCAAACTTTTGGCAATCATTGCGCCAGTGCGCAAGCCACACAGATCAACTTGGCGGTGACTGCATCGGATTGCTGGTGCTGTGTGGTTCCGTTGTACCATATTAGTGGCTTATCAATTTTATTGCGTTCCTTGGTTTTAGGGATCAGTGTTCGCTTGTATGACCGTTTTGATCCGCCACAAATTGCTGCTGATTTAGCTGCTGGTAAAGCAACAATCGTATCTTTTGTTACGAAAATGCTGACAGATCTTCTGCCATTGACTAAAGATACTGGTTATCCTGCATTGCGTTATATTCTTTTAGGTGGCGGACCGATCGCCAAATCTGTATTGAAGCAGTGTCAAGACAAGCAGTTAGCGGTTATCCAGTCCTATGGCATGACTGAAACTTGTTCGCAAGTCGTCGCTTTGCCTCCAGAGAAAGCGGAAGAAAAAATCGGCTCTGCTGGCCTACCGTTAGCTCAAGTCAATCTGCGGATTCAGCCGCAGTCGGAGGAAACCGGGTCAGTGACGAAAAACGCCGAAACATTAGGAGAGATTCAGCTTCAAGGACCGGCGATCGTTTCGCATTATTTAAATAATCGCGGGGGGGACCAATGGACCTCTGATGGCTGGTTTGCGACTGGAGATCTTGGCTTTTTGGATGCTGAAGGGTATTTGTATGTAGTATCCCGTTTGAGCGAATTGATCATCTCCGGCGGCGAAAATATTTATCCAGCCGAAGTGGAGCAGGCGTTGGTTAGCCATCCTGCCATTGATGAAGCAGCAGTTGTAGGAGAGCCAAGTGGAAAATGGGGCCAAGAGCCGGTGGCTTATCTCACCCTTCACGCGCCCCTCACAGTACAAGAAGTGACAGCTTATTTGGATTCCCAGCTTGCTCGGTATAAACAACCTCGTCGCTATTATCAAGTCAACGAGATGCCTCGGACAGCTAGCGGGAAAATAGTCAAGCGAATCTTGCTGACAGAAGAAAGAGTGAACTACATTGAACAGCAAATCAAATGAGTATCAGGCAGCATTAGCTGCTGGAAAAAAGGTTTTCAGTTATTATTACCCACTGACACCTTGCGATTTTATTCAAGTATATGCAGCGGCCCACCCATTTACCGGTGAGCGCTATTTTTGGCGGTCCCCAGATCAAACCACCTGTTTTTTGGGGATTGGCTGTGTAAAACGCTACGAGAACCCCTCTTTGACAGATTTTGAGCAGCAGCGCCGTGAATTGAAAGAACAACACTTTCAACCAGCTGAAGACGATATGTCTGCGGCATTGTTAGGTGCTTTTGCTTTTGATGAACAAAATCAACCGACAGAGTGGGGAAATTTAGGCAATGGTCTTTTTGTGTTACCAAAAATTCTTTTTAGAAAAACCAACGATTCTTACGGAGTGGTCTTGACTGCAGAAGTTGACGAGACAGCTGATGTTGCAGAGGTGCTGCAGCAGTTTGCTGATTTACAGGAACTTGTTGCACAATGGGTCACCCAAACACACCAGCCTGTGGGGGCTTGCTTACTGCAGCAAACAGAATTAGACGTCCCCCAATGGGTAAAAGCGGTGGATGAAACGGTCTCAGCGATCCGCTCATCGCAAACGGCTTTGGAGAAAGTGGTTTTAGCACGACGGATGAAAATCACTACCAAGGAGGAGATCGATTCCTTTGCGGTGTTGGCTCGACTGGCAAAGCAACAAACCAATACTTATCTCTTTGCTTTTGAAGATCAGGTTTCATTTATTGGTGCCACGCCAGAGCGCTTGTTAAAAGCGACGACTACGCATTTTGAGACAGTCAGCATTGCTGGGTCTGCCCCTCGTGGCAAAACACCAACAGAAGATCAGCAACTGGCCGATGCACTATTAACAGATCCTAAAAATACCCATGAACACCAAGTAGTGGTCAATCGTCTGGAACAGGCGTTGTCTTCCTTATTGGCGGAAGGGTTCCATTCCGAGGCGCGCTCGATCATTAAAAATCGCGACATTCAGCACTTATTTGTGCCTTTGTCTGGCAAGCGCAAACCAACTGTTGCTTTTTTAGAAGCAGTCGCCCAACTGCATCCCACTCCAGCGCTAGGTGGGGAGCCAAAAGCGGATGCATTGGCATGGATTCGTACGCATGAACCGGCAAGCCGAGGATTATATGGCGGACCGATCGGCTGGTTAGGTATTCAAGAAGACATCGGAGAATTTGCTGTAGCGATTCGTTCTGGTGTTTTTGATGGCTCAGAAGCCATCCTTTATGCAGGCTGCGGGATCGTTGCCGATTCCGTGGCAGAAGAAGAACGACAAGAGACAGCATTGAAATTCCAACCGATGGTAAGAGGAGTGATAGAAAATGAATCAACAAGTCATGACTGATTATCTGTTGGCAGCGATCCACGGATTCAAAGCTGCTGGCATAAAACGAGCGGTGATCAGTCCCGGATCGCGGTCGACACCCCTAGCATTACTCTTGCATCGGGATCCGGCAATCGATTGCTGGATCGATGTCGATGAACGTTCCGCTGCTTTTTTTGCATTGGGTATGACCAAAGTCGATTTGCAGCCGACACTTTTGCTATGTACATCCGGGACAGCTGCAGCCAACTACTATCCTGCAATTTGTGAGGCAGAAGCTACGAATCTGCCGTTGGTGGTCTTAACGGCGGACCGACCACCGGAACTGCGTGGTGTTGGTGCGCCGCAAGCGATGGATCAACAAAACCTCTATGCTTCTCATGTGAAAAAAATGGTGGAAATGACTGTGCCGGAGAATACCCCGGATATGTTGCAGTACAGTTTTTGGCAGGCAGCCACGACAACCATTGAAGCAGTAACACAACCTCGTGGCCCCGTGCATCTGAATTTTCCTTTGCGGGAACCGTTACTACCTGACTTCACGCGGACTTGTTCGATCCAACAAACTATCGCTTACCCTCGGACACAGCAATTACTGCCTGCCGCTGTTTTGACAGAACTGGCTCCTTTGTTCACAAAAAAAGGACTTCTAGTGGTGGGGGAAAGTTTGACACCTTCTGAAGCAGAAAAACTCCATGAACTTGCCGATCATCTGGGCTGGCCGCTAGTGGGGGATCCGCTGACGAATTTGGCTACTTGCGGGACAGCGTCTGCCCATTTTCTCTCGCAAGCCGATTTGATTTTTCCTCAACTAAATGTGGAGATGATCCCGGAAGTCGTGATTCGTTTTGGACGCTTGCCAGTGACAAAAAATGTCTTGCTCTGGTTGAGTAAGTTACCAGCAGGCATAGAGTGGCTTTTTGTGGATGAGTCTGGTCAATGGCAAGATCAATTGCATCGTTCCGCTTATTTGCTGCAGCTGGCAACGGAAGATTTTGTGGCACAAGTAAGCCAGTTGCCGAGCCGGCCACAGCCAGAATGGTTTCAACCATGGCAAAATCTGCAAGTCGCGGCGGAAGAAGCACTGGCGGCAACACCTTCTTTGGCGGAGTGGAATGAAGCGGCTGCTGTCCGAATTTTGCAGCAAACATTGGGAGATGAGGCTCAATTGCTCTTAGCAAATAGTAATGCTATTCGCTTTGTTGACCGCTACGGAACTGTTACAGACAATACCTACCAAGTATTTGGCAACCGAGGGGTAAATGGTATCGATGGATTAATTTCGACGGTTGCTGGGATCGCAGCTGCCAGCCAAAAACCGACCTATTTGCTGATTGGTGATCTCGCATTCTTTCACGATATGAATGGTTTGCAATTGCTGAAACATTATCAACTACCAGTCACGATCATTTTACTGAACAATAATGGTGGCGGGATTTTTTCTTTCTTATCGCAAAACACCTTGTCAGAAAGTGACTTTGTGCCGTTATTTGGCACACCATTAGATCTTGACTTTCAGCAAGCAGCCAAGCTTTATGGTGCAAAATGGCACGGGCCAGCAACATTGGCTGATTTTGCCTCTCGTATTGAGGAATCATTAACGACTCCTTGTTTTCAAATCATTGAAGTTGCAGGACAGCAAAAAGATCCTGTGATCGCTTGGCAAGCCTTGCAAGAGGCGTTTCAAGAAAGGATTTCTGATGAAAATAAAGATTAACGGGGTGGACTATTCCTATCAGTGGTATCAGCCCTATGTAGCTGAACTGCCGACTGTTGTTGCTTTACACGGATTCACAGGCACCTCAGATTCTTTTCGTCGAGCTTTTGCTACGACAGCCTTCAACGTCTTGGCCATCGATTTGTTGGGGCATGGTGGGACCGCAAGTCATGTGCATCCATTACGCTACGAGCTGCCTCAAATGGTAGCGGATCTGGCAGAAATCCTAAATCGTTTATCGATTCCTCGTTACTACCTCTATGGCTATTCGATGGGCGCCCGTACCACATTGGCTTGGAGGGTGGCTTTTCCGGAAAAAGTTGCCGGATTAATCATGGAGAGCGGTTCGCCAGGGCTAGAATCAGAATCTGCCCGTCAGCTTCGTCGCCGCAACGATCGGCGCTTAGCTTTACGTCTGCTTCAGGGGTCACTGGTGGACTTTGTTGATTATTGGCAAGAATTGCCGCTGTTTGCCAGTCAAAAACGATTGCCAAAGGAAATACAGCAACAAGTACGGCAGACACGTTTGAGCCAGCAGGCGTTTGGTTTGGCGATGAGCTTGTCCTATAGCGGGACAGGAAAACAGCCTAGCTATTGGCAAAATTTGGCAGACATTGATTGCCCATTTCTGGCTCTCACAGGAGAGTGGGACGAGAAATTTTTCCGGATTGCTCAAGAGATGCAGCAGAAACAACCAGCGTTAAAGATTATCTCGGTACCAAAAGCCGGTCATTGTGTCCATTTGGAACGTCCTGATATCGTCGCTGCTGAAGTGGATACGTGGTTGACCGCGCACGAATAATGAGGAGGAAGCAAATGAAAATCGTCAAAGCAGAAAGGATCGCTTGCCAACTTCCTTTGAAACAACCGTTTGAGACAAGCTATGGTCGCTTGACGGAAAAAGCATTTGATCTGATTTTATTAACCGACCAAGATGGAACGGTGGGAGTGGGGGAACTCGTGGCTTTTTCACAGCCGGATTATATTGAGGAGACCTTAGATTCAGCTCGAACAGTCATAAGCCGGTTTTTGTTGCCATTGCTGACAGGAGAAATTCAGCATCCCCGGGATGTCTGGTCCCTGTTTCAAACCGTTCAAGGGAATTTTATGGCCAAATCAGCAGTGGAAACAGCCATTTGGGATTTGTATGGCCGTCAAAATCATTGCAGCCTGACCTCTTTTTATCCTTCAACAAGGGACAAACTCTCGGTAGGCGTTAGTGTCGGGATCCAAGCAACAACAGAAGAGCTCGTCGCTCAAGTGGCTGATTATGTCGCGCAAGGCTATCAGCGAGTCAAAATCAAAATCAAACCGGGGATAGACTTAGAACCATTGGCAACTCTGCGCCAAGCTTTTCCTGATCTGTTGTTGATGGCCGATGCCAATGGTGCTTACGAAGATCAGCCAGAAAAAATTGTCGCATTAGACGAATTGGGGCTAGCGATGATCGAGCAACCGCTGAAAATCAGAGATCTCGTAGGGCATCGCCGTCTACAGCAACAGTTAAAAACACCACTATGTCTAGATGAAGACATTCGGACAGCCGAAGATGTCGCCGTTGTGGCGGCATTAGATAGTTGCCGGGCGATCAACTTAAAAATTCCCCGAGTAGGAGGAATCACCGAAGCACTGCGGATCGTTTCTGCCTGTCAACAGTACGGGTTAGAAGTCTGGTTAGGCGGCATGTTTGAATCGGGGGTAGGGCGAGCAATGAATCTACAATTTGCCAGTCAAGCACCCTTTCATTTTCCTGGCGATCTTTCTGCTTCCGATCGGTATTTTTACGATGACATCGTCACTGAACCAGCCATAATCGAAGCGGGATCTCTTAAAGTGCCAATAGGAGTTGGAGCTGGCTTTACGTTAGATGAAAAAAAACTAGCCGATTATTGTGTTTCCCGCCATCGTTTATTGGGCTGATTGCCTACAATCTTTTCTAATACTAATCAAAAAGCAGTACCCAAAAGGCACCTCCCATAGCGACTATGGGGGTGCCTTTTAGGTACTGTAATTATCACCAGGCTAAGCCTGTTCCTTAAATTCTTTCTCAATTTGCAAACGGCGAACTTTCATGGTTGCCGTCCGGGGAATCTTTTCAAAATCCCATAGAATAGGCTGGTTCAAACGAGGAAGGTCTTCCACCGCTTTCCACCAAGCTGCCCAGTCCATTTCACGGTTTGGTGCTAAGGCAATGATTGGTTGCGGAGAATTTTCTTTGTCACGAACGATCACGACCTCCGCTAGGAAATCCAATGTATCTAAAAGGAGATCCTCCAAGGCTAAATTGCTGTCGATGGATTCAATCAAATCCACTTGACGGTCTTTCAAAAATAAATGGCCTTCTTCATTCATGCTGCCATAATCGCCGCTATCCCACCAATCGCCATAAACGTTTTCGTTGAAACGCTGATCTTCTTTATAATAAGTCAATGCCCGTCCTTTGGAAAGGAAATGAATGTGTCCGTCGGTATTGGTAGGCAATACATTGCCAGCGGCATCTGCGATCCGCGCTTTGGTCAAATCTTCTAGGCCAACCCCCATATCACGAGCATCATTGCTTTGGATGCTTGCTAATGTATGGGCTTTAAGGATCATTGGTCCGCATTCGCTTTGACCATAGACTTGCAAGAAGATCGCATCTTGAGTGGCTGAAGTCTTTAAGAAAGCAGCCATGGTCTGATTGTTGATGGCATCGAAAGTAGAATGGTAATAACGAATTCCAGCAAAAGCTTCCGGATGCTCTTCAGCGACAAAGCGCCATTGCACAAAATTATTCGGATGAGTTTCCAGGGCAATTGGCGGATTTTCTTTCAGCATCCGCACCACATGAGGGCCGTTCGCACTAGCAAGAGGCATCATTGGGAAGCCCATGGACATCAAAGAAGAAATCCCGATATTAAAGCGAGAATGAACGGGTGAGATATGGAATGCCACCAATTTTGTCTCGGCAATTTTTGTGAAGACGGTGCGCTGCCATTTTGTCCGCCAGCCCATGGAGTTGGCAGAATGACAAATCAATTTTGGAATTCCGGTAGTACCGGAAGTATGAGTCATGTATGAAATTTGATCATGAGGCAATTCGGTTTGAGCAACAGGTTCAGCAGGTTGCAGCAAAAGGTTGCGAACAGCAATCTGTTTGTTTGAATTGCTATTTTTAACGGCGGCGACACGGCTTTCTGTCTCTTCATCAAAAAGAATATACGGATCTTCTAGCCGATCAACGAACACTTCGATGGTTGAAGCAGGAAAATGGTAAGAAATCATTGCTGGGACAGCACCTAGATAAGAAGCTGCAGTTGCTAACAAATAGGTATCAAATTTTGATGATTTGTAGATAATGATCTTGTCTCCGGCTTTGACGCCTAAATGTGCCAGTTGATAGGCTCGCTTTAAGATGACTTCGTGGCTGGACTGATAGGTGCTGCGATAACCTAATTCAGGAAAAGCAGGCAAAATTTCATCGTGAATGATTGGCACGTCTGGATAAGCTGCAGCAGCATCGCGATAGTTGCTGTAAAGATTCAATGGTTGATACGCTAAAATAGACAAAATAACACACTCCCTTAAACTGTTGATGGTACGTTGATGATTCGCTAGCGGATAAAAGGAACCTTCTAAAACTATGCCCATTTTAACATAGCACATTTTAATCGCCTAGTTGCTTTGATAAATTATTCACAAAAATTTGCTTATCTCAAGGGGGCTTTCCGCTGGTTCTTCTTCTCTTAAGAAAGACCCTGGGAACCATTCTTTTAGTAAAGGGGAAGTGGACATGCTGGTTTCCTGTAGGGTCATAGTTGTCAGCGCAGTTTTTTATTGCTATCATGAAAAAAAAGCAAAGGAAGATCCCAATGGCCAAAAAAATATCCAATAAAAAACATATTTCACTTCCAAGGTACCAGCAGATCGCTGTTGAGATCGCAGAAAGAATCGTTGAAAAACGCTACGAAGTCGGACAAAAGATCCATGCACGTTCGACTTTAGCCAGTAATTTCAATGTATCACCAGAAACAGCTCGGAAAGCGATCAATGTCTTGGTGGACTTGGGGATCATGGATGTGCGTCACGGAAGCGGTGCGTACATTGCTTCAAAAGAAAAAGCCCAATCTTTTTTGGATCAGTACAAAGATGTTCAATCGATCCAAGAGATTCGGAAAGACATTTTAGAAAGTGTTGAGCGCCAACAACAAGAGTTGGATAACTTTTCAGAACTGTTAAATGTCCTCGTGCAACAAACGAAAAAAGTGCATAATATCAGCCCCTTTTTACCTTTTGAATTATTACTGAAAGAAGATGCTCAGCACTTAGAGAAAAGTGTGCATGAGTTGAATATTTGGCAGGTAACAGGGGCAACGATCGTAGCCATCCAAACAGAACAGGAGCTGCTACTGTCACCAGGACCTTATGCCAAATTCAGTGCGGGAAACACGATTTATTTTGTCGGAAATGAACTAGCATTGCAACGCATGACAAACTTTTTTTATCCACAGACAGACGCCATTTGAAACGCATAAGTGAATGCCATCTCGTTACCTGAGGTGGAATTTTTTTTTGACAAAGTGACCACATGATGTTAGGGTAGTATGGTCACTTTCGTGAAATTTTTCAGAAAAAGGAGTCAGACTACGTGAGTAAAGTTAAGGTTGCACATTTAACAAAAATATTTGGCAAAAAGAAACAACAAGCATTTGCCATGATTCAAGAACAACGGAGTAAGAATGAGATCTTAGAAAAAACTGGCGCCACAGTTGGTGTCTATGATGTAAATTTTGAAGTCAATGCAGGCGAAATTTTCGTGATCATGGGCCTTTCTGGTAGTGGGAAGTCCACATTGATTCGTTTATTGAATCGCTTGATCGAACCATCTGGTGGGGACATTTATATTGATGGGGAAGACATTGCCAAGATGAGCAAAGAGGAACTGCGGGAAGTCCGGCGCCATAAGATCAATATGGTTTTCCAAAGCTTTGGCTTATTTCCTCATCGGACGATTCTTGAGAATACAGAATATGGACTTGAGGTGCGAGGAATTCCCAAAGAAGAACGAGTAGCCAAAGCAGAAAAAGCGTTAGCCAATTCTGGGCTGCTGTCTTTCAAGGATCAATATCCTGATCAATTGTCTGGTGGGATGCAGCAACGGGTGGGGCTAGCTCGCGCGTTAGCCAATGATCCAGAGATTCTGTTGATGGATGAAGCTTTCTCAGCATTGGATCCATTGATTCGGCGAGAAATGCAGGATGAATTGTTGGAATTGCAAGCCAATGTACAAAAAACGATCATTTTTATCACTCATGATTTGAATGAGGCGTTGCGAATCGGTGATCGGATTGCTTTGATGAAAGATGGTCAGATCATGCAGATTGGTACGGGAGAAGAAATTTTAACCAACCCTGCGAATCAGTATGTGAGGGATTTCGTCGAAGATGTCGATCGCTCGAAAGTTTTGACGGCTCAAAATATCATGGTGCCAGCGTTAACGACAACGATCGAAATCGATGGTCCGAGTGTTGCTCTGAATCGGATGCGGAAAGAGGAAGTTAGTATGTTGCTGGCGGTAGATAAAAAACGTCACTTGAAAGGGAGTTTAACGGCTGAGTCAGCTCGAGAAGCCCGGAAAAATAATCTGACTTTGAAAGAAGTCATTGATAAAAACGTGCAGAAAATTGATAAAGATATGCTGGTGACAGATATTTTTAATTTGATTTATGATTCCCCAACCCCGCTGGCTGTGGTCGAAAATGACCGTCTAATCGGTGTCGTGATTCGAGGCAGTGTGATTGAAGCACTGGCAGAAACCGATTCGCCATCCGTGCCAGAGGAAGGAGTGATCGTCAATGGGTAATTTTCTTCAACAAAGAATTCCAGTTGCGGATTGGGTAGAGAATTTCACGGACTGGCTCACCGGGACCTTTAGCGGCCTGTTTTCTGCATTGCAGTCTTTTGGCCAGTTTGTGATGGATGGAATGACCAATACATTGCTTTTTGTGCCACCATTAGTCATGATCCTGCTGCTGACAGTCGCCGCCTTTTTTGTTTCAAGTAAAAAATGGGGACTGACGGCATTTACATTTGTGGGACTGCTGTTTATTTACAACCAGGGATTGTGGACCGACTTGATGAACACTGTCACATTGGTTCTGCTCTCAAGTTTGGTGTCGATCATCATCGGTATCCCGTTAGGCATTTTAATGGCAAAAAGTGAAAAAGCCCAAAGCATCGTCACCCCGCTATTGGACTTCATGCAAACGATGCCCGGCTTTGTCTATCTGATTCCGGCCGTCGCTTTCTTCGGGATCGGCATGGTTCCAGGGGTCTTTGCCTCAGTGATCTTTGCATTGCCGCCAACGGTTCGGATGACCAACTTAGGGATCCGCCAAATTCCTCGTGAATTAGTCGAAGCTTCGGATTCATTTGGGGGAACCGGTTGGCAAAAATTGATCAAGCTAGAATTGCCCTTAGCGAAAAGCACGATTTTAGCTGGGATTAATCAAACCACGATGCTAGCTCTTTCAATGGTGGTGATTGCTTCAATGATTGGAGCCCCTGGTCTTGGACGAGGCGTTCTGTCGGCATTGCAGCGGGCGCAAGTCGGAAATGGATTTGTTAGTGGTGTTTCATTGGTGATCTTAGCCATCATTATGGATCGGTTTACCCAGAATTTGAATAAATCCGCGCATAAGAAAAATACGGTAGCCGCTAGCCGCAAACAAAAGCGCCTCTTCGGCGGCATCGCTGCTGCAGCTGTTGTTGCACTGATTGGTGCTTCTGTCGCGTTCGGTGGTGTTTCAGAAAACAAAGGAACCGTCAATCTGGCATATGTCGAATGGGACACAGAAGTGGCTTCAACACACGTGGTAGCTGAAGTATTAAAGGAAATGGGCTATGAGGTCAAAACGACGCCTTTAGACAATGCGATCATGTGGGAATCAGTTGCCAAAGGTGAAGTGGACGGCATGGTCTCTGCTTGGCTGCCTGCGACTCATCAAGCGCAATACAAACAGTACAAAGACCAAGTAGAGAATCTGGGACCGAATTTAGAAGGTGCCAAGCTGGGGCTCGCAGTTCCTAGTTACATGGCAGTGGATTCCATTGCGGATCTGTCAGATGAAGCAGGAAAAACCATTACCGGTATTGAACCCGGTGCGGGAGTGGTAGCTGCTGCGGAGAATACCGTTGCAACCTATGACAACCTTTCTGATTGGAAGGTAGCAACCTCTTCTTCCGGTGCAATGACTGTCGCGTTAGGTCAAGCCATCAAGAACAAAGAAGACATCGTGATCACCGGTTGGTCTCCTCATTGGATGTTCAAAAAATATGATTTGAAATATCTAGATGACCCCCAAGGAACGATGGGCGAAGCGGAGAGCATCCATACGATGGTCCGTCAAGGATTAGCAGACGATCTGCCAGAAGTTTATGAGGTATTGGATAAGTTCCATTGGACGCAAGCAGACATGGAAGAAGTCATGCTGGCGATCAACGAGGGAACTTCTGCAGAAGATGCTGCCAAAGACTGGGTCACCAATCATCCAGAAAAAGTAGCTGCTTGGACGAAGTAAGTTTGGCAAGCAGAGAGTAAAAAGAGTTCACGGAACTGGGACATAAGTCATCATCCAACAAGTTAAACCGAATAATATACGATTGCGATAGATTCCTACTTTTGCGACGAGGAGTCCCTGCACCGCAGGAGCAATACTAGTTACTATTCGGATAGTGTTACTTGTCGGAGACTTACGGCATAGCTCCGTGAACCTTTTTCTATTGAGGATATCCAGCAATTTTTTGTGCTTTCTCGGTGTTGGCGAAGTGTAGCTTGGCATACTTGGCTAATAAGGGAAGCCCACCTTTTTGTAAAAGCCGAGCGGCCACTTGATCGGACTTGCTGCCAGCTCCTGAAGGAAGCTGTACCCCGACTTCTTGAGAGGCTTTCTCTAGTTCGTCGAGAAAAACGGTACGACACAAGATCGATGCTGCCGCAACAGCCAAATGATATTGCTCGCCTTTCGTCGCAAAAAACAATTTTTCCGTGACTTGATTTTTTTCGGATTTCAAATAGTTGCGATAATTTTTTTCGCTGGTAAACTGATCAATCAAGATAGCATCCGGTGTCTCCGGTGCGATCTTTTGCAAGAGCAAACGTATGGCTTGATTGTGCACTGCGACTTTCATGCGAACCGTGTTGTATTTAGGTTGGATCTGATTGTATTTCGTAGGATCAACCGTTAGTAATTGATAAGGCACAAGTTTTTCGATTTTGGGGGCCATTGCCCGAATTTGGGAATCAGTCAACATTTTGGAATCTTTGACACCCAATGCCTTCAGTGCCGGCAATTGCTCTTTGCTGGCATAGACAGCACAAACCACTAAAGGACCAAAATAACTCCCGTTGCCAACCTCATCACTACCGACGACACTCAGTTGAGAAAAGCCTGCAGGCAAGGAAGATAAAGCAGCTTTACTGCTGGAAGCAGCCGAGTTTTGGGCGACGGCAGCATCACTCCAGCGGGCAGCCTCTGCTTCTGCCCGGTCTCCTTGGAACATGACTTTGCCCGAAGTATAGGCAGTGATCGTTGTTTGACCTTTTTTGGCGACAAAAACGGTATAAGGAACTTTTTTATTCAATAGCGCGTGATGATAGTCCTTCATCATTTCTGCGATAGTTTTTTGAGACACTTTGATGACAGTCGTACTCATTGTTTTCCTCCGGTTTACACTCAGGTTTTTTGAAAAGAAACTCCTCTTAGATTCTACCATAGGTAAAAATTTTGCGAAGCCTCTTTCTAAAAAAACGATTGGCATGGAAATTACATCGGAAATCACGTATAATAAGTAGGAGTTTGCGATACACGTACAGAAAGTGATAAAATAGTACAGAACAGCAATGGGAGGAATCATTCCTATGACGGAGCAAAAGAAACGTTATAAAGCAGTAATCGCCAATCAAAGCTACACGATCATTGGGCGTGAAAGTAAACAACATATGGATATGGTGACGAAATTAGTCAACGACCAATTGAGAGAAATCATGGATTTATCTTCCCAAGTAGATAAAGAACAAGCAGCGATTCTCTTAGCGGTCAATGCGATTTCTGATCAGTTAAAAAAACAAGAGCAACTATTGAGCTTGCAAAATAAAGTCGAAGATTTACGCAGTCAGGCCATCAAAGCGACCGAGTTGGAGAATCGAATCAAACGAATCGAAGCCATCGAATCGGAAGCGCGAAAAGTGTTGGATGAGACTGGTCGCGGAGATGTAGAGATACATAATCATGTGGAAGCGCAACAAATACTGAATGAACAACGTAAGCGCAAAATTCAAGAAAAAGCAGCTCATGGTTAAAAAGGGGCAGAAAGGACTCTGAAATGATCGGATTTTTGATTCTGGTTCTTTTGCTAGCGGCATTTTACGGTGGCGCACGGCGAGGGACTTCATTGCAGCTGGTCTCCGTTTTGGGATACCTTTTTTCTTTTTTTGTTGCAGTGGCCAAGTATCAGTCTCTAGCAAAGAAAATTGAATTATATGTTCCTTATATGTCTGTGACAGCAGATTCGAAGTTAGTCTTTTATGACCCTGAACTTGCTTTAGACCTAGACAAAGCCTACTATGCAGCTGTCGCTTTTATTATGATCCTTTTTGCTGGTTGGCTCGTGACGAAACTGATTTGTATTTTTGCCGATGGGTTGCGTTTCAAGCGTCTACGTTTTTTGAAAGGGTATGATTGGGTCGCAGCAGGAATTTTAAATACAGTATTGGCTTATATCAATATTTATTTCTTTTTAATGATCCTCTCGATGATTCCTTTAGCTACCATTCAAAATTTATTTGATAAGAGCAGTACGGCGCATTTTATCGTTGAAAGTTCGCCAATCATTTCTAATTACTTTTATCGTTTGTGGATCACTAATGTGATTGGTTAGTATAAGGCAGCTGGTCATTCGAACCGAGCTGCTTTTTTCTTAAGTAAAAAAATGAAAAGCAGGTGAGACTATGAATAAAAAAATCCTTGATGTGTTGGCTTTTGATCAAGTGAAGCAATTGGTAGGCCAGTATTTAGTGACCGCCCAAGGAAAAGAAGAATTAGCCAAATTAACACCGTCTGCAGATGTCCATCAAATTTCCACCTGGCTGGCAGAAACAGAGGATGCCTTAAAAGTACAACGATTACGAGGTGGGATCCCTGTTCCAAAAATTGAAAATATTCGTCCGCAAATGAAACGTATCGAAATCGGAGCGGATCTTAATGGTGTAGAATTGGCCCAAGTAGGTCGGGTTTTGGTGACAGCCAATGAATTGAAGCGTTTCTTTGATGATCTGTCTGACAGCGAGATTGAGTTTGCTCGATTGTATGAATGGGAAAAGCAGCTAGTGACGCTGCCAACCCTTAGCCGTCGTCTAAAAGAAGTGGTGGATGAAGACGGTCGATTGACAGATGATGCGTCACCAGAGCTGCGGAACATTCGCCAAAATATTCGTCGCTCTGAACGAACGATCAGAGAAACACTGGACGGTCTCCTCCGGGGCGGAAATGCCAAATATTTGAGCGATACGATCGTCACGATGCGCAATGAGCGTTATGTGATTCCAGTCAAGCAAGAATATCGCGGCGTGTTCGGCGGAGTTGTCCATGATCAGAGTTCTTCAGGACAGACGTTGTTCATTGAACCAAAACAAGTAGTGGACCAAAACAATCGCCTGCGTCAGCACCAAATTGCTGAGCGAACAGAGATTGAACGAATCTTAGCAGAACTTTCCGCAGAACTAGCACCTTATCAACGGGAAATCTTGCACAACGCCTACGTGATCGGGATGATGGACTTCATGAATGCCAAAGCACGTTTTGGGAAAGAATTGCAGGCAATCGTGCCGGCTATCAATACAGATAATCATGTCGTTTTCAAACAAGCAAGACATCCGCTGATCGATCAAGAAAAAGTCGTTCCCAATGATATTGCAATTGGTGAAGACTATCAAGCAGTCGTGATTACCGGTCCGAATACCGGTGGGAAAACAATCACATTGAAGACATTGGGATTGCTTCAGATCATGGGACAGTCAGGACTGCCAATCTTAGTCGATGAAGAGAGCCAAATGGGCATTTTCCAAGAAATTTTTGCTGATATTGGGGATGAACAATCCATCGAACAAAGTTTATCTACCTTCTCTTCTCACATGACGACGATCGTCGATGTTCTTAAAAAAGTCGACCATACCAGTTTGGTTTTATTCGATGAATTGGGAGCGGGGACCGATCCGCAAGAAGGGGCAGCGTTAGCGATTGCTATTTTGGATGAGCTTGGTGCACGGTCTGCCTATGTCATGGCGACAACCCATTATCCCGAACTGAAAGTGTATGGCTACAATCGTGCCAATACCATCAATGCTTCAATGGAGTTTGATGTCGATACCCTAAGCCCAACCTATCGCTTGCTGATCGGCGTGCCTGGTCGCAGTAACGCGTTTGAAATCTCCAAGCGTCTGGGCTTGGATACCCAGATCATTGAACAAGCCAAACAAATCATGGATGGCGAAAGTCAAGACTTGAATGAAATGATCGCCGACTTAGAAAACCGGCGCAAGATGACGGAAACAGAGTATTTGGAGATGCGCCATTATGTAGAAGAAGCAGAAAGACTGCAAAAAGAATTGAAACAAGCCTATAGTTACTTCTTTGAAGAACGCGAGGCCGAGCTAGCCAAAGCACGGAAGCAAGCGAATCAAATTGTTGAAGAAGCCAAAGAGGAATCAGAGAAAATCATTTCGGATATCCGCAAGATGCAGCTAAGCAGCGGACAGAGCCATGTCAAAGAACACGAACTGATTGCTGCCCGCTCAAAATTGTCTGATCTTCATCAAGAAGAGCATCTGCAAAAGAACAAAGTCCTGCAGAAAGCCAAAGCTGCGAAAACATTGAAGGTCGGCGATGAAGTGCTCGTTACTTCCTACGGTCAGCGGGGGATTTTGATCAAAAAGATGGGACAAACCCAATGGCAAGTACAATTAGGCATTTTGAAAATGACGCTGCCGGAATCTGATCTTCAGCCGGTAGCACCTGCCAAAGAACCTGTTCAGCGAGTCGTGCATACGGTCCGTTCAGCAGAGGCTGCCCACGTTCCAAACCAGCTGGACTTACGAGGCAAACGCTATGAAGAGGCATTGAATGAGGTGGATCAATACCTTGATGCGGCGATTCTGGCCAACTACCCGCAAGTGACGATCGTTCATGGAAAAGGAACCGGCGCATTGCGACAAGGGATTACGGAATATTTGAAAAATCATCGTAGTGTCAAAAGCTTTGAATTTGCTCCAGCAAATCAAGGTGGGAATGGAGCAACGATCGTAAAATTTAAGTAATCGTTAAGGCTTCTTACCTTTTGTAAGCAGAGGATTTCAAAAAAGCACATGAACATGCTATACTTTTTGTAGCAATTAAATGGAGGCGAACAATATGGCAACAGAAATTACAGATAAAACTTTTTCAGAAGAAACCGATAAAGGCTTAGTCCTTATTGATTTTTGGGCAACATGGTGTGGTCCATGTCGAATGCAAGCACCAATCTTGGAACAATTAGCGAATGAATATGAAGAAGACGAATTGAAAATCGTCAAAATGGATGTGGATGAAAATCCTGAAACACCTGCTTCATTTGGCATCATGTCAATCCCTACGCTATTGTTGAAAAAAGACGGTCAAGTAGTGGACAAAGCAATTGGCGTTCATACAAAAGACCAATTGAAAGAAATGATAGCAACTCACATGTAAGCAACTATAAAAGGAAACAGCGGTCTTCAGTGATCGCTGTTTTTTTTGAGTAGTTTTACGCGTGGATTTCTAGGCACAATGGTATAATACAAGTAAGAGTAAGGGGAACGTTTTCCTATTGGGAAATGGTTTAACGAAATGAAAAGGGGAGATGAAAATGAAAAAGAATAGAAGTTGGGGATATCGATTGTTCTGTGTCCTATCGTTGGTCAGCGCACCGCTCCTATCCACAAGTGTGACCCATGCTGAGATGACAGAAACAGACACTTCTTTAGTCGGCCAAACGCTTACATCAACCACTACAAGCAGTTCCACTACGGAAATGACTGTCTCATCAACTACGCCAACAACGTCTTCACAAGCGACAACATCAGAATCAACATCAGAAACAACGACCAGTTCTTCAGCAGGGACCGCAGAAAGCAGCAGCTCTTCTGAATCGACAGTTCCTTCTACAGAAGAAACAACGGATAATCCGGAAACACCAGCGATCCATGTAAAGAAACTGACGGAGTCAAAACGTTATGTCAAAATCAAAACGTTTCCAGCAAGCACCACAAAAACGCAAGAAACGGATAGCCGTACGTTATATGCAATCAATCAATTACAATTGACAGCCGCAGGGACAATCACTGATCTTGCAGGTCATGTTTATAAAAGTATCCAACGGTACCAAGACGCAACCACAAATAAAGAATATGTTGAGCTGCTAGATGATCAAAACCAAGTGATTGGTATTGTTGAAGCAGCGTCTGTTACAACAGCAAATGGATTGTTTCAAACGGAAAAAAAATACGCCACCGTGCAAAGTGCCAATTATCCGCTGTGGAAAACGCCCTTTTTTGATACTCAATTAGGCATGACAAAAGCGATCAATCAGCAAACGTTTCAAGTAAAAGAAAGCTTTAAGCAAAAAGACGGGTCGATTTTTTATGCCCTTTCTACGGATAAAAACCAATTTATCGGTTGGGTCAATGCCAAAGGCGTAGCAGAGGCCAAAACCCCTGGAGGAGTGTGGCAATCCGAATCCAAGTATGCCACGATCATCAGTGGCAACTACACATTATGGCAAAATTTTGATTGGTCAGCCAAAAAAGGAAACACTGCGGCGTTAAATGGCAAGACTGTTAAAGCCAAAGGGAAATACCGCCATATCAATGGTGCAACCTATTACTCGTTATATGATAGCAAGAATAAGTGGTTGGGCTATATCAATGCTTCCGGTGTCAAAACTACTTCAAATGCGCAAGGGGCATATCAAAATTATGGCAAGTATGTCACTCTAACAAAGAAAAATTATACGGTTTGGGGCAATTTTAACTGGTCCAGTAAAAAGAACACAACCTCTTCGTTATATGGAAAAACCTATTTGGCAAAAGGAAAATATGAACATTGGAATGGCGCAACTTACTACTCATTATATGATTCCAACAACAAATGGATCGGCTATTTAAATGCTGGGGCAGCCACCGTGGCGAAAAATCGGGGAGGCATATGGCAGAGTGAAAACAAAACGGTCCAAGTGAAAAACAAGAACTATACGTTGTGGCAAGACTTGAATTTTTCGAAAAAGAAAGCTTCCAGTGCTAGCTACATGAACAAAAATATCAAAGTCACCGGGAAATACCAACACTATAATGGCTCTACCTATTATTCGTTGTATTTGAACAATCAATGGATCGGCTATATCAACGCTACTGGGGTGAAAAATGCCCATACTATCTATTCTCAGAGTACGATTAGCCGCTATGTGGTCGTCAACAATGGCAGCGGGAACTTCTTGAATGCGGCTGATCCGAACAGCAGCAAACTAGGGAAAAAGAGCAGCTACAAGGGATATATGGCGCAAGCCACCAAATTAGCTAAAACCAGTGACGGCAATTATCTATACCTGGTTTCACCTGCAGGAAAAATTGGTTGGATCAAAGAAAGCCAAACCTATAGTGTGAATGACAAATTCTGGATGTACACTACAGGGGGCAAGTATCCTTCGTTGAATGTCAAAAAATTGAACATTGAAGTGTCCATCAGTAAACAGCGAGTGTACATTAAGTCAGGCGATAAAGTCATTTATACCATGCTTTGTTCTACAGGAACTGTTTTTACGCCAACGCCTTTAGGCAATTTTAGAATTCAGCAGGAAAAAGGTTCTGCCTTTTCTGGCGCAGCTTATTACCGTTCTTTCAAAGATCATGGGGTATATTTATTCCATACCGTTCCAACAAGTATTGCATGGTCAACCAATTCATTTAGTGCTGTAGAAGGAAGAAAACTAGGTCAGCGGGCTTCTCATGGCTGTATCCGTTTGGCCGTTCCTGATGCAAAATGGTTTTATTACAACATGCCTTACAATACTCCCGTAAAAATCGTTAAGTGATTTCTAAAAGCTGTATCAAAAGTGATTCAACAAACCGCATATCTATCAGACAGCGGAATCTTTCGTGGCAGTCACCAGTTGTTTCTCTCGTTTTCACAAAGCGATCCCGTTCTCTCAGTTAATTCAGATTTTTGTCTTTTCGACATTTAGTGCTGGCAGAGACACGTACAACTAAAAATTTCGGTAAAATCAGCTAGGCGTTTTGATTGATTCTCAGCCAAAAATGCTGAGCTATAGGGCAACGAGTGTTGTTTTGTTAAATAACCTAAAGGGGAATGCTTCGGCATTTCCTTTTTTTAGCACTAAGCCAACTTGCATCGTTTCGTTGGTTCACCTTAAAATAAAGAAAACTAAAAATTCTTTCCGGCATTGAGATATATCAGAAAGTCTTAGCACTACTGCTAAACCATCAACAATGATTATTAAAATAGGAGTGTGTCATGAAAAATAATAAAATTTTTTGCGGCATTTTTTTAGCCGTATTACTTTTGAATTGGGGACTGTCTGCTCTAAGCGATCGACCTTTCAGATGGTGTATAACGGTGGGGTTATTCGTAGGTTTTTCAGTTGTCTTTCATGTTCATTCAAGTAGAAAAAAGACGACAAATAAAGGTGATCATAGTAAGTAATGTTTTTATTGCCAGACCAAATATCTTTTTGTGAAAAATACTTAGTGTTCTCACTGAGAAAGAGTAACACTAAATATTACAGAGTCTGTTTTACAAGGTTAGCTGATTTTTTGCCTATCGTCTCACACTGATTCATTTCATGTAAAAAGTAGTATCGGGAACGTGGAAAGAAAGCATCCAAATTAAAATGAAAACAACGTATTTACTTTGTGGGCTGTCCTTTTTTGTTGGCGTAGGTATTGAACGGGTCTCTCGTTGGTGATGGGAAAAAGGCGATGGCTAAAGCAAGTTTGTCACTAACCAGTACCTCCTGAGCTACAATGAAGGGAAAAAAGTAATTGGGAGTAGGTCTGACTTTGGTACTCAAAGTTGTCTAGATTGATAACAGCGAGTAAATTCGACGAAAAATGGACGAAATTTTAGTCCAGTTAGTAATAAAGT
>NZ_JALAHI010000072.1 GCF_022711995.1 Enterococcus sp. | reverse complement strand
CACTTTATTAAAAGCAAGATCCATGCCAAAAAAAGAAAGGATAAAAAGCCCTAAACAACAGGCTTTTTATCCTTTTCAATCTGTTTAAACAGATTTTTTTGTTTTAAACACATGAAACTCATTAAATTTCGTATAAGCAAAAGGAGACTTAGTCCTTTTAATCCCTTTCGCATCAACCTAGTTTAAATTTTTTGCCGATAAGAAATGTAAGTTCTATCAGCTACCTTCTCAAAGAACCGCTTAGATCAATCCTTGGGCTTTGCAGTAATGATAAATCCCATCATCTGCTACATGACCGATGACTTCATCCGCTATTGCCTTCAATTCATCCGAAGCATTCGCCATAGCTACGCCCCATCCTACCGATTGAAGCATTTCGA
Organism: Enterococcus sp.; assembly: GCF_022711995.1. Classification (GTDB taxonomy): domain Bacteria; phylum Bacillota; class Bacilli; order Lactobacillales; family Enterococcaceae; genus Enterococcus_D. The sequence continues at coordinate 3,826 of NZ_JALAHI010000072.1, read as the reverse complement.
TATCATTGTTGCCATCGCCGAAAGCCAATGCTTGCGATTGGTCCAATCCATAATAATCCAATATTTTGGCAATCCCGGTTCCTTTGCCGCTACTTGAAGGAATAATATCTACCGCTCGATCCCACCAAGCAGCAATTTTAGCATCCGAGGTGTTTTGCATAATCGTTGCATAGTCTTCTTTTCGAGAACTTAACATAAGTTGAAAAATTTCTTCTTTGTTGATCATTTCATCGAAGTTCTCTGCTAAAACAATCTCTTGATGGGCAAATGAGAAATACTCGATCAGGTCACTATCTTTTCCATTGGCCACTGTTTGATTACTGGTTGCGATCGCCACCGGACGATTCAAAGCAGTGGCATTCCCAACAATGGTAGAGATATCTTTTAGTGGAATCGGATTTTTATAAATCGTATGCTCGTGATTAAAGCAGTAAGAACCATTGAAAGTCAAAAAAGCATCAAATGTGACTTGATCGAAATGCGGTAGCGCGATTGGACTTCTTCCAGTAGCAATACAAAGAATGATCTTGCGCTTTTTCAATTCTTGCAATGCGGTTAGCACACTTGTGGAAATCTCTTTCTTATTCATATCGATCAATGTACCATCGACATCAAAGAATATGATTTTGATATCTTTCATTTTTTACTCCTAATAGACAGTATTTGCGGAACGGGTCTTTCAATTTATTCTTTTGGGAATAGCTGATCCAACGTGACGAGAACCCCATCCTCATCATTTGATGGGCACACATAGTCTGCTGCTGCTTTTACATTAGCCGGTGCATTATCCATCGCATAGCCTCGTCCACAATATTGTAACATTTCCAGGTCGTTTCCTCCATCGCCAAAAGCGACACACTGCTCTGGAGTAATCCCCCAACGTTGAACAAGTCGTTCCAATCCAGAGGCTTTATGGCATCCAGGAACAATCAAATCTACGGAGCCATGACCACTTCCAGTTGGTACCAGCAATCCCTCTAGTTCCCTCTTAAATCGCTCAGTATAGTATTCAGTTTTTTCAACTGGAACTGTAGGGGCAAATTTTAGAATTTGATCGTCTACTTCAGCAAAATCATCGACCCACATCAGTCTATGATAATAGATATTGGTTAATTTGAAGAATTCTTCACTGACAGTTCCTCGTTCACAGTAAGCACTGTTCAGTCCACACATGACATTTTTCACTTCGGGATTATCTTTACAAAAAGATAACGTTTTCATTATTGCTTCTCTGGAAACATTCGCCGAAAAGACAAGTTCCTGTTTATCTTTTACCAGTGCGCCGTTTTCAGCTACAAAACTCAATTGCTGATGCTCCTCCGGAAAAAGATCTCGTAATTGATAATACTGATTCCCACTGGCCACGACAAATTGACACCCTGCTTTTTCCATCCGCGATAAAAGCGCTTTAAATCTTGGTCTGTCATAAGTATAGTCACTTCTGGCAAAAGTACCATCCATATCCACAGCGACAAGTTTAATGTCATAAAGATTGACATTCATAAAATCGACTCCATTCTTATTTTACTTTTTGAAGAACTTCTCCTCAAGCAAATTATAACATGTATATACAACTCTCGAAATGGATTTTTCAAAAGATTTTTTATGTAGAGGCTTTTTCAAATTGCAGAGTCTTCTTCATTGATCGATTTATTTTGAGTTTGATCTTATTTAGGCTGGAATTGAAAAATAGTATGGAAAGGCAGAAACAACAATAACTTTACTATTAAGAAGCTGCTTTCCTTTTTTTCTATCTGATTTAACCAATCTAAGTTGCTCACTCCTACATATCCTTTCCTTTTGTTGAGTAAGACTATTCAGTTAACCAATGGCTATACCTTTCCTCATTCTGTTGAACAATCACAAAAAAGCATCAAAGTCAGGTTTTTCTAACTTTGATGCTTATCTATTATCCATTTCACCCAATTAAATTGGCTTGTTCACCTTTCATAAATAATGAACCCGCCATCACGAACGCGTCTTTTTCGCATGATACATCTCAATAAAAAAAGAAATGGTAAATGTGATCGTTACTATCCAAATTGAGTATATGTTCAAAGACTGGCTGATAAAGGCTAGTAAACAGGCACCCACAATAAAAGAGACAACCACGATGGTGTAGTTGTGGGCATTCCTTCTTTGTCTGGTAGACTTATCTTTTGCGGTCAAATACAAGTACCATTCGTTAAGCATCTTTCGGTAGTTCCCCGAGGTCATCATAATCGTATAAGGATTTCCTTCAATTTGAGTACCATTAAATGTCAACATGAGTAACCCACTCCCAAAAGCAAGAAGACCAATTTTAAAAAGTTGAAGATCTTGCGACAATAAGGGAATAACGAAACTAGATAAAATTGCTGGTAACATGGTATAGCTGCGCCAGTAGTCACTGAAATTGCTCCGTTTAAGAAGGATCCCTAATAAGAAACCTATTGTGAACATGATGATAGATAGGATTTTAGGAAGCATTTGCTGCCAATCATTTTGAGATAAATTTGACGCCATCAAGATCACATTTCCGGTCTGTGTAGCAACTAACCCATGAAAATAATTGTGACAATAGACATCTATTGCTCCCCCTGAAAAGGCCATTAGTATAGCGAATAGACGACTATCGTTAGAAACAACAGGAACTTTAGAAAAAATTTTTAGCATAGTGGTCTCCTCTCAGCACTTTTATAATATTGAAACCGGAATTTTACGTATCTATTCTGCTGAAAGATATCATTAGGGATCTGATCTATCAAAAACCGTATTTATCTTGCATTCGTTTATGTATTCAAGCATTTCTTTCTTGATTCTTTAGCGGATCCGATCGCTTTCTTGGTTTCAATCACCAGAAAGAGTATACGCCTCAGAATGGTGATTGAATGGGATAATCATGAGTTTTCGCTAAAATAATCTGACAGGGCGAAGGGTTTTGATGAAAAATTGATTAAGTTTTATCAGTATTTTGGACTGCTTTCCATCACTTACCTAAAAAGAGAGGATCATTGGAATCTTATCTTTATCAATTGAGAAGGATGAATCAATTACATCATAGGTCCGTTTGCATTTCAATAAAAAACCCCTACTCGAAATCGAATAGGCGTTTTTTAGGCGTTTTATAAGACCGAAAACAGGTTACACTTGTTCATTCGTCATGTGTTTAAAAAGGAAGTTTTTTACATCCTCCCTTTTGAATGACACTTAAATAGAAAAACATGTTTCAGCACTCGGTTCATTGCTTGATAGTTGAACCAACTGTTATTCAGCTCCATTCGTTTTCAGCAGAGATCCTCCTATTTCTACGGCGTTTGCAGGCACCTCCAAGGGAACTGTTTTTTAAACGAACCTCTTTACTTATTTCTTCCTACCTATTTTTTCGCATTATTCCTTCACCGGATAAATATCGCTTTCCTTCGTTTCTTTAAACAACACAAAACACACACCAGAAATCAAGAGAACGAATCCGCTAGTAAGCAGTAACGGTACGAAAGCACTGGTTGTCGTACTTTTAAAGATTACCCCCATCAATAATTGACCCAAAGGAACGGCACATTGAGAAACAGCTATGATCGTTGCCATCACCTTCCCCAGGTTTTCTTTTAGTGTGATTCGTTGAACAAGTGTGATCAAGTAAATCGAAATTGCACTTAACATCACTCCAATAATCATTTCTATAATAACGATTACGATGAATCCTATACTAGGATTTGCTGTAGTGAATAGTAAAAGAAAATCTGGGGAAGGTAATGGCAACGATCATAGCTGTTTCTCAATGTGCCGTTCCTTTGGGTCAATTATTGATGGGGGTAATCTTTAAAAGTACGACAACCAGTGCTTT
>NZ_JALAHI010000004.1 GCF_022711995.1 Enterococcus sp. | reverse complement strand
CGTTTAAATTAGGCATATTGATATCGGTGATAACGATATCGATCATTTCATCTTGGCAAATTTGTAATGCTTCCTCACTGTCAGTTAGAATTCCCTTGTTTTTTAGCGGTAAGTCAAATGTAGCTACGAGTTTGGCAACACCATTGGCAATTAATTCTTCATCATCAATGACTAAAATATTTTTCATGTTTTATTCTCCTTTGATTGGAATGACAAAGCGAACAACCGTTTTGTTGAATGGAATAGAGGATGAAATCATGAGCTTGGCTTCTTTCCCATAATGAATGCGTAATCGTTTTTGAATGTTAGATAAACCAATTCCACTATCACGTTCGATTGAAAAGTCTTGCTTAAAACCAGGACCGTTATCTGACACACTGACCTGCAGATAGTTGTCTTTTTGTTCAATGCTAAGGACCAATCGGCACGTCTGTTTCATATCATTGACCGCATATTTAAAAACGTTTTCAATCAATGGCTGAATCAAGAGCTTAGGAATCAGAAAAGATAAGTCGTTGACTAGAACTACTTCAATATACTCAATGCGTTTACCAAAACGTACTTTTTGGATATTGATATAGGCGTGAACGATATCCAGCTCGTCTTGAATACTCGTAAAGTCGGATTTTGTATCGATTTTTTTGCGGAATAAATAGGCTAGAGAGGTTACCATTTCAGAAATCTGCCATTGTTGATTATCGATAGCAATCCAGTTGATTGAGTCCAATGTATTATAAAGAAAATGAGGGTCCAGTTGCGCTTGTAAGCCTTTAAATTCAATTTCTTGAGACAAGATCCTCATCTCATAATTATCTTTTATCAAAGTATTCAACTCTTGGATCATAGTGTTGTAGCTGTCATAAAGGACATTGATTTCCTGCTGGCTATTTTCCGGAGAAGCTAATGGTTTAAGCGATTCGAGCTGCTTTGTTTCTTGAAGGGTGGCCATTTGAGAAGCTAAACTAGTTAACGGTTTGGTAAGCTGATTACTGATTTTACGAATCAAAAAGATCACAAATAAAATCAATGGCAGACTGACCGCTATAGACAGCCACTGCAGGCGATAGAGATCAGCCAAAACTTGATTTTCTGGCAGTAAATAAATAAATTGCATATCCTGCATGAGTTTATTATTGGCAGCAAAAAAATAGCGTTGATTATGGAAAGAGAGGGTACCGATAGATTCGGATAAAGCGTTCTCATTTTTTTGAAGTAACTGTTGAAGTTCTTGAATGTATACATCGTCCCCCGTTGGACTATAAAATACCCCATTATGCTTTAACAAAAATTGATTTTTAGTTGAAGCAATCGGAAGGTTTTCAATTTCATTGCGAAAGAAAGACGTATTTACTAAAAAAATAACTGTTCCAATGTGTTGTAAAGAAAAGTCAATGGTGGAGTAGATTTTTCGTAAATAAACTGCTTGTGAGAGATCTTCAGAAAAAAACCACTTCCCTTTAGCAGGTTCATTGGGTAATGTTGCAATCATTTCTTTAATCGTATAACCATTAAAAACATGTTCTGTCTCAGCAATAAAATTGATTAAATTTTCATTTTTGGGGCTAAAAAGATAAGTGTTTTGAATGGTCGATTCGTTTCTTACGAGATCATTTATTTCATTGCTCAGCTTTTTTTTCTGGTCCATTAATTCCAATGACTGTAAAGAATCTGTCTGCAGAATCTCTTGTAACTGCTGTTGGATCGTGGACGTGTCAATGATCCGAAAAGAAAGTGATTCGACTGAAGCCAATTTTTTGGCGATATTGTTAGAGATAATGGAAATATCTTTGTAAGCAGATTCTTTAATCTGTGTCATGTAAGCCTGACGCCAAACAAGCGTCAACATCAAAGTAAAACTAATAATGATTGCTACAGTTAAAAAAAATACAATCTGTAACTGATTCTGGAATGACTGCTTTTTAAAATGGCTGATTAGCTTTTGTTGTTGCATGATCTGATCCTCTTTTTATTTGTAGTTCTTTCATTTTTCTGATCATTTGATTATGAAAAAATTCAGCGAAAAATAGTAAAGTGGAAATCCCCGCAATCAAAAACAAAGATGTCTTTGTTCCCATTATCATGATTAAAATGTACCAAGAAGCGATCAAAGCGATTCCGTGTAGAGGATATCGGAAAATCATAAATATACTCGCGTAGATACTTTGCTTGATAGAACTCTCTTTGGCCTTTGCATACGTTAAAAAGAAGATGAGTTCACAGTATGCGAAGAGTAACAGGAATACCACATAGAATGTACTGAGCCAAGGAATACCAGTGAAAAAAAGGATCAGAATTCTCAAGTTGAATAAAAGCAGAAGAATCATTATTGAGCAAAGTGCACCAACAAGTGAAAATACCCGAAAACATTTTTTATATGTCTGATAAAAATCGATGATGGTGTAGTCGTGACCGGTTGTACGAAATTCGTATAAAAAACGAACTGTAACAGCTGTTGCAGGACCTATACCTAAAACGATACCTCCTAGGAGTGTAAAGATCAGCCATAAAATATTTAACTTTGCCATATAGGCTGTAATGGTAAAAAAATTCATTAGACTATGTTGTACATGTTTCATGCCTACACCTTCCTGTTCCTTTGAATGATAGTAAAGAAAGCATTTTCACGGATAGTATAGCATAGAAAACTGCGAAAATTAGAGGACCTCTTTTTTTTCACATTTTTACTCTGGTTTTCTCTTTTTTCGCCAGTATCTGCGAAACGGGCACTCTGATTTTTTACATATTTACTCTTTTTTTTTCATTTTTATTATCTGCTTAGTTCGCTACAATCATCATGTAAGCGTAAACAAAGAAGGGGTGTAGAAGAGATGAAGAAAAAGTTTTTTAAAACAATCAGCTTAGTATTACTGGGATTTGTGCTGACCGGGTGTGGAAACAAAGCAGATGAAGAGAGTTCAGGGAGTGAGGATGGGAAAACAACGATCTCCTTTACTTGGTGGGGTTCAGAAGTAAGACATGAAAAATACATTGAATCTATCAAGGCCTTTGAAAAGGAAAATCCAGACATCAAAGTAGAGTATGAATATGGGTCTTGGGATGATTATTGGAAGAAACTAGCAACTAAGTCAGCATCCGGTGAATTACCGGATGTTATTCAAATGGACTTACAGTATATTGCTCAATATGGAACGAAAAATCAATTAGCAGATATGTCAGAATTTATCGGGAAAGAAATCAAAACGGATGATATCAAAGATTCTATTTTAGCTACAGGAGAATTAGATGGTAGTGTCTTTGGCGTACCTGCTTCCGTAAACACAATGGCGATGCTTTATAACCCTTCAATGGTAGAAAAAGGGGGAGCTGCTATCGATTTTGATACGTATTCCTTTGAAGACTTGGTCAACAGCTCAAAAACCATTGCGAAAGCTACTGGGGAATATGGGTGGAATGACAATAATGATAATAGTACGATCATGCAGTATTATTTACGGACAAAAGGGGAAGATCTATACCGTTACGATGCTGATGGAAAGCCAGAAATTGGTTTCTCAAAAGAGAATTGGGTCAATTTCATGCAAGCAATTACTGATCTGTCAAAAGATAAAGCCCTGCCTACGGCTGAAGTAACCAGTAATGCCAAAAGTTTTGACGAATACCCATTTTCACAAGGAAAAGCAGCTTATATGATGACTTGGTCCAATCAATATCTGACTTACAAGGCTTCTGCAGCAGATGGAGTAGAGATGAACTTAACACGACCTTTTGATTCAGAAAATGGTGCAATGGCTTATCGACCAGGTTTTTTCTATTCCATCTCAAATAAATCAAAAGCAAAAGATGCAGCAGCAAAATTTGTTGATTTTCTGGTAAATAGTGAAGAAGCCAATAAAATCATTGGTACAGAGCGTGGCATACCTGCAAATGACGCCATCAAGCAGTTACTTTACCCAGATATGACACCGGATGAACAAGAATCTTCGGATTTCTTAGATGATATTGCAGATATCGTTGGCGATCCATCTCCTGTTCCGCCAATCGGCTTTGCTGAAATAAACACTTATTTCAAAGAACTATATGCAGAAATCACCTATGGCACAATGACGCCAGACGAAACGTATGATGCATTTACTAAGAAGTGTGAAGAAATTTTTGCCGAAAACTACGAATAAATAATTTTATGGGCAATGAGGCGGAAGCCTAAGTAATAGAGACCGATCATTTGAACAAAGCGGCAGGACACCTGTAGTTTAGTGGAAACGAGATGGACAGTTTTCAGCGCTACCAGACAGGAAAACGGCTTTCATTCAGTGATTCTTCTTTATCCTCACTTGGACTTCAGCTTTGTTGCTTTCTATTTTTAAAGCACACAATGACATAGTCTCTCTATTTTTTCACATTTCTGCACTTTTTTTTACATTCAAAGTGATGGTTAAAACCGATAAAATCGAACTGTAAGCGGAATCAAATATAGAAAGATGGAAGTGAAAATTATGGAAATACAGTCAAAAACTACGCCTATAAGCAAAAATGGAAAAATGAAAACTTGGTTTAGTCGGTTACCGGAATCAAAGCAAAATTTAGTCATGGGATATCTATTTATTTCACCGTTCATTGTAGGGTTTCTTGCGTTTATTATTGTTCCAATGGGAATCTCACTTTTTATGTCTTTTCATGACTATGATTTGTTGACCGAAGCGAAATTTGTTGGTCTTGCTAATTTTAAGACGATTTTTACTAATGATCCGAAATTTATGCAGTCGTTGTTGGTGACATTAAAATATGTAGTCATTGCGGTACCTTTACGATTAATCGTTGCTCTTGCTGTAGCGATGTTGATCAATCGCCCGTCTAAATTAAGCGGTGTCTATCGAGTGCTATTTTACATTCCATCCATTTTAGGAGGGAGTGTGGCTGTATCGATCATGTGGCGTAATTTATTCGGTGACTCCGGTTTGATCAATGGTCTCTTGACAGCCGTAGGAATTGATCCTGTTTACTTTTTTAAAAGTCCGGGTTTGGCACTGACGACTTTAATCTTGTTAGCTGCTTGGCAATTTGGTTCCTCAATGTTGATATTTTTATCTGGATTAAAAAACATACCAAAGGACTACTATGAGGCAGCAGAGATTGATGGTGCAGGGAAGATACGGCAATTTTTCAAGATAACTATTCCCGTATTGACACCAATTATTTTCTTCAATTTAGTTTATCAAACGATCATGGCTTTTTTGACCTTTACACCTGCATATATCATTTCAAATGGTACAGGATCACCTAGAAACGGGACGCTAGTTTATTCGTTGTATATGTATCAAAGAGCCTTCACAGACTTCAAGATGGGATATGCTTCCGCACTGGCATGGATTTTATTAGTAGTGGTTGGTTTGATAACGGTTGTCTTTTTCGCTACATCAAAATTCTGGGTATTCAAGGAAAACGAGGAGGTTTAAAAAATGGAAGTCAAAAAGCACAATTACTTATTTGATGCAGTGATATTAATTGCAGCAATTATTATGCTGTACCCTATTTTTTGGTTAATCTTTAGTGCATTCAAACCCAATAATGATATTTTCCAAACAGCGACTCAATTGTGGCCAAAAACTTGGACTTTGGCTAATTTTTCAAAAGGATTTCAAGGCATCGCAGGAATTCCCTTTGTTACCTATATTTTTAATTCGTTGCGTATTGCATTGATCGCTATGGTAGGAGCTGTTTGCTCTTCTGCAGTGATTTCCTATGGATTTGGAAGAATACCTTTTAAAGGAAAAAACTTCTGGTTTGCATGTGTATTAGTAACGATGATGTTGCCTCAAGAAATCATCATGGTTCCACAGTATTTGTGGTTCAATCACTTGGGGTGGCTCAATTCTATCCGTCCTGTAACGATTCCTTCTTATTTTGGGCATGCTTTTTTCATCTTTATGATGGTGCAATTTGTATCAGCGATTCCGACAGATTTAGATGAAGCGGCTAAAATGGATGGTTGTGGACGAATAGGGATCTTCTTCAGAGTGATTTTGCCACTGATGAAACCATCTTTAGCAAATGCAGCAATTTTTGCTTTTTACTGGAAATGGGAAGAGTTGATTGGACCAATGCTCTATTTAACACGGCCAGAAAACTATACCGTTTCAATCGCATTGAAACAATTTTTAGATTCCAGCAGTACATCAAATTGGGGGGCTATGTTCGCAATGTCTGTTGTATCGCTGCTACCGGTATTACTTATTTTCTTTCTTTTCCAAAAATATATCGTAGAAGGGATTAGTACCACAGGTTTGAAATGAACGAGCAATAAAAGGAATAGACGCCGATTTCAACTGATCTTTGGAAGGAAAAGCAAAGACCCCCTTGAGAGGGTCAACAGTAAAAAAAGAATCACACTGGCTTTTAAGATAGCATCAGCACCGATCATTGCTGAACAAGAGTAATCTGAGATAGAGTTGAAGATGATGCAGCAATTTGGGTATCATCTTTCTTTTAGACTTTTTTAGAGCAGATTCACTTGCAAGTGAAAATTATTGAGACGGAAATCCATTTGAAAATGTTTGATTTACTCATGTTGGTTCTCTGTTTGGAAAAATTCACCGCAAGAATACAGCAGATCAGCGAATAAGCGAATAACACCGTATGAAGTAACAGAAAAGAAGTATCGTTTTTTTTGAATAAATCAGATCGTTTCAATTCTTCTATTTCAAAAAAATCAAAAAGGAGAATGGATCATGGAAAATATCACGAAACGCCTGCAACAACAGATCGATCACGCCTCAAAAGTAAAAGGGCAGGTTATTACTCCTCCTGGAGAATACATCATTGGGGCAATCTATTTGAAAAGCAATGTTCATTTTGTTTTATCCGAAGACACTATATTGTATGGTAGTCAGGAACTCGCTGATTACCCGGAAATCGATAATCGGGTGGCTGGGATCGACATGAAATGGCCGTCTGCGATGATAAATATCCTTGATGCAACAGATGTGACAATTTCTGGAAAAGGAAAAATCGATGGACAAGGGGAATGCTGGTGGCATACGTTTTGGGGAACAGATGGAAAAAGCGGCATGATGGCTGCGTATGCCAAGAAAGGATTACGCTGGGCAGCAGATTATGATTGTAAACGACCACGCAATTTATTGATCTTCCAGAGTGAGCATATCACCATAAAGGATATCCATTCCGTTGAATCAGGATTTTGGAATACACAAATCACCTACTCATCCCATGTGATGATCGACGGAATGACTGTAGCAAATTCGAGTGGTCCTAGTACGGACGGCATTGATATTGATTCTTCTGAAAATGTGACGATTCAACAGACAAGGGTCTCCTGTAATGATGACAGTATTTGTATCAAAGCCGGACGAGGAACCGAGGCTTACATGAACAAGACTGTTTGTCGGAATATCACCATCAGAGATTGCCACTTAGGTAAGGGATCTGGTATCGCGATTGGTAGTGAAACTTCCGGCGGAATCGAAGACATTTCTATCAGTAGAATCACGTTTCAACAGACAGGTGCCGGATTTCGAATCAAATCTGCATCGAATCGAGGAGGATACATTCGTAATGTAGCAATCTCCGATTTAAATATGGTGAATGTCCAATTCCCATTTCTATTGCAGACCAACTGGTATCCTGAGTATAGCTACCCCGTAATTCCGAAAGACTACCAAGGGAATGTCCCGGTCTATTGGAAGAAATTGCAAGACAAGGATTTTCAAGATGCTGGTCCAGCAAAAGTAGAGAATATCGTGATTGAGAATGTTCTTGCAACAGGGGATGGTAGTGTACGTTCCAGAGCATTTTTTATTGAAGGCAATAAGAATGTCCCTATAAAAAATCTTCATTTCAGCAATGTTTCTTTGCAGGCAGTGGAGTATGGCAAGATAGCTGGGGTTGAAAACATCTCTTTTACGGAAGTTTTGGTCACAGCTTTAGAAGAAACCTGTAAACAAAATGATCGGTATGAACGTTAGAAGGAGGAAAAACAGCGTTTCGGATTCCTTTTCAACTAGTATTTTCCCTTTTTTACTCGATTTTTTCCCTGTTTTTTGTTGCTGATTTTCTTATAATAAAGAAGATGGGAAGCGCTATCTTGTTTTAACTGAAAGTCAAGGAGGACATTATGAAAATCATTTTAGGTGGAGATTCAACGAGGGCGGAATGTTCACTAGATCAAATGCCCATGATGAGCTGGGGAGAAGCTTTGCCAAAATACTTGGATCAAGAAGTAGAAGTATTGAATGCTGCACAGTCGAGGAACACACGATCATTCATGAAAGAGGGCCATTTTGATACATTGCTCAAGAACGTATCTGCTAACGATATCGTTCTTCTTCAGTTTGGTTATAAGGATCAGCACCCAGAAAATCAACTTAGCTATAGCGAGTTTACGAATAATCTGACGACCATGATAAAGGAAATTAAAAAACATGGGGGACGGCCGATTCTATGTTCACCTGTTGTAGGAAGAATCGATGAGACAGAAGCACATCTCACATTGACTGACTATCAGCCTTTTTTGAAGCGAATCAGTCAAAGCCAAGAAATCCCTTTTTTTGATTTGAATCGCTACACCTACTATATGTATCAAGGACCAGACAGCGATACACAAAAATTTTTATGGTTAAAACCAGAAGAAAAATATCCGGATGGAAGTCAAGACAATCCCTCTTTTTCAAAGAAAGGTGCGGAAATGATTGCTCGTTATGTCGCACTCCGGTTAAGGCCATATGTGGGAGAGGCAGCGCTATTTTCTAAATATTACTATGGGGCATGTATGTACCCTGAAGTATGGTCAGAGGAAGTATTTGAGAGGGATGTCCAGCGAATGAAAGCGCTGGGGATGAATTTTGCCAGAATTGGGGAGTTCATTTGGCAGCGATTGGAACCGCAAGAAGGTGTCTATGACTTTTCGACTTTAGAAAGAGCGTTGCAACTCTATCAAAAGTATGACATTGATGTTTGTTTATGTATCCCTACACCAACACCCCCGCGATGGTTTACAAAAAAATATCCAGAGGCGGTAATCAAAAACCAGGACGGCACGACGATGAGTCATGGCTCTCGACAACATGTTTGTACGAACAATGAAGACTATCGCCGCCATGCATATCAACTGACGCAAAAAATTGCTGCTTTTACGCGCAAGTATCCAAATATTGTCATGATCCAATTAGACAATGAATTTAAATGTCACGTTGATCTTTGCTATTGTGCCACTTGCCAACAGCGCTGGCATCAGTTTTTGCAAGAAGAATATCAAACCGTCGAACAGATGAATGAAAGTTGGGGAACGAGGGTCTGGAGTGAATGGTATGATGACTTTACGGAGGTCATTCTTCCTTTGAGAACGCCCTTTTTGCATAACTCTTCATTGATGAATGCATTTAGACGGTTTACGGCAGAAACGTTAAATGAATTTGCCCATGATCTTTGCCACTTCATCCGTATGGAATGTACATTGCCCATTACTCATAACACAGCATTTGGTTTTAATCTGCAAAACGAGGCCTTGTTTGCAGACTTAGATGTGACTGGATTTGATACCTATGCACCTGCGGATAACTATCCAGCCTATACGATGAACTTAGACCGCTGGCGTAATATAAAAAGCAACCAGCGAGAGTTGCTTTTACTCGAAACCTGCACAGCAAATGCGGGTCATATTGAGAATTATGCAGAACCTAGACCAAAAAGTTTTGTGACCAGTGAGGCATTTATCGGCTATGCCGGGAATTTAAAAGTGTTTAGTTTTTGGCATTTTAGAGGACATCGCTATGGTGTTGAACAGCCTCACAGTGCGGTGGTTACTGCATGGGGAGAACCGGATCGCGGCTATGAAGAAGTAGTTGAAATAGGGAAATTAAGAGCAGAGATTCAACCGCTTCTGGCAAGCAGTGAATTTGTCCCGGCAAAAATCGCTGTGATGTATTCGGATCATGCCAAACGCTTTTTTTCAATAGAAAATGGCGGTATCTATGATCATCGAGAGCTATTTACCGATTTTTATGGCAGTTTGATTCGCCAAGGCATACGAGTGGAGATTATTCCGGAAGACAGCTCATTTGAGGAATACGATTTAATACTGGTTCCATTTGTACGTTGGATCAGTTCTACTGTATTGGAAAAATTCCAAAAATTTACAGCTCAGGGAGGCAAACTGATTTTAGGACCTTTAACGGGCGATCGTACCAGAGAACTGGCATGGCCCGCAACCAATGGATTAGACCGTTTGGGAGAATGGTTAGGTCTTCATCATATTCAACAATACCTTGCCTCCGCAAATGGTTCGCCGATTCTATATGAAGGCATGTCAGAATCAGCGGATCGCTTACTAACGGTTTTTGATTGTCCGGAAGATTGGACTAGCGAAGCAGTGATGAATCAACGAACTATTATCGCGAAACAAAAGAAAAACAGTGGAGAAATTATCTATCTGGGTGGACTCCCACAATCTTTGAATAAAAGTAAGCTGTGGAAAAAGTTTTCTGAAAAGGAGATCCTCCCTTTTGAATCCGATCGGCAATGGTTGACTGTTGGTGAAGGAATAGTGAAATATCAGCGAAAGTCAGGAGCGCATATTCAGATATGGCTTGTCAATATGGAAGCCAAAGAGGCAGAATATCAGTTGAAAAAGGCCGGATATGATCGCCTCAATGGTCAAATCGTAGAACAAGGTTCCCATATCCTCCCGACTTATGCCTATCGAATCATTGAGTGGCAGAATGAATCTGAAAAAACAACGACTGGCGACTGTTTATAAAACAGCCGAAACGGTCACCTTATAAACATAAAGAGCAGGATGTGAAAAGAAAATCTGTGAATGGGAAACCTGTTCATAGATTTTTTTGTTTCAAAGGAACGTTTACTCTATAGTAATTTTTGGGTGAGTACCCAGTTGCTTTTTTAAAATCTGAAGAAAAATGATGGATTGAATGATAGCCAAGGGTCTGAGAAATTTCCGTATAACTCATCTTGTTTTCGAGAATATATTGCTTTGCTTTTTTTATTTTTAACTTTTTGAAAAAAGAAATAATACTTTCATTTGTTACTTCCTTGAAGTGTTTCTTCAAGCTAGAGGTGCCGATAAAAAAGTGCTGAGCAATTGACTCGATCGTTAATGGTTGTCCAAGATTGTTTTCCATAAAGACAATAATATTTTTTACCAATTCATCGGATTGGTAAAGGTGAGCATATTTTGTGATTTCATATTCGGTGGCATCCTCGTTGTCTAAATTTGTAAGTGCCTCTAAATAATTTGCGGGCATTTTCTTTAAAATTTTTTCTTGATTTATAGTAAGTATTAACTGGCTAACAGTAAGCATGACTTGACTCTGCGTCACAAAGTAGTAATCATTAATGATTTTATCATGAGTGATAGAAGGTTTTTGGCGTTTCAATTGCTGAATTTTTTGAAGTTCGTGTTGCAAAAAAAGAACTCGTTCTTTCATTGATGCAGTAAGCTTTAGCGGATGATTCAGTTCCTCACTTAGCTGATTAAATGTTGTCTCAAAGGTCAGAATAAGAAACTCTGCCGGTTCATCCTTAGGAAGGATGCTTATACTATCCTCACGTAAAAGGAGAAGCGAATTTTTTAGTTTCCAGCTTTTTGTTGCTGCTGAGATGGAGCATTCGCCTTTCTTTATGATCAGCAAACAGAAGGAATGATCGCCTGAATTTGCAAAATCCATTTGCTCACTTTGTTTGTATTCAGCTAAGTGAATGTTTTTTAAATTATCAATCTCAAAATCGGACATCGAATTCTCCTTAAAACTTTTAAAAAAAGATATTATTTTGCATATATAGATATTTTAACAAATTACATTATCCGTTACGACAACTATTTTCAATTTTTTTATAAATAGCCAAAGTTCCCGGCAACTTCGCCACATGCACGCCGAAAGAAATAACTTCTTATCTCGTAAGTAATTTCTTGAAAAAACTTTTTCGTCCTTAAAGCGACAACTCTTGAT
>NZ_JALAHI010000071.1 GCF_022711995.1 Enterococcus sp. | reverse complement strand
ATTTCCGTGCCAAGCTTTTTCAATTGCGGGAAAGCGGCAAGGATTTTCCGATACTCGAGGTACTTTATTCTTTGAAATCGCTCGGTTCGCCACTCTTCTCCAACCTAAGTTTCTATTCCTTGAGAACGTCCGGGGATTGCTCAATCACGAAGGAGGGGCTACGTTCGAGACGATCCTCCGAACGTTGGATGGATTGGGGTATGATGTGGAATGGCGTGCGACATGTTTCGCAATAAGTACAAATAGTACGAAATGCAAGAATTTATCCTGAAGATAAATTACAACTAATGATTCGACAGTCGGAATGAAAACAGTCATGTTTGTTTAAAACGACTGGTCTGATACTCCTACATGCATTAAACAGTAACAGCTATTTCATGTATGAAGCTAGGTAAAGTCGGCAGAACAAGACCTAAGTGCTTTCTATTTGCATAAGGTCACGGATATGCCGGGACGCTAAAAATCATCTATGGTGAGAATGTTCTTAAATGAACTGACGAACTTGCGAATGTACGGGTCTATACCACGAATCTCATTGAAAAAGAGATGTTGCATGTGCAACGAATATTACCGGAAAGTAAGAATACCATTTATGAAATCCGGGATAGCGAACAAAAGACGCTATAAATATTCAGGCTTATAGTAAGCACCTAAGGATGAATGAACAGCTAGAATCATTGGAACATGGAAAGCGGGAAACACATATTAACGACTGTTATCGGTGTGGCGGATATAAGGTGTATACCGAAAGCCCTTTATTCCCGTGAGAGTAGGGACATAGTACCGAAGAAACGTTTAATACACGTGGAGGGATAGTCCCGAGACTTGTTCATTGAAAAAGTAAATATAGCTAAATGAAACTCACAAGGTCGAGTAAGAGGATGGGACTAACTACATGCCTCGAATAAACAAACGATTGAACAATATTTACGACTACTCAAGTTAAATGGAAAACAACTTGAGAAATTAAACATCTTTCGTAAAATGTGTAATTTAGCTAATATTTACTGAAATGAATAAGTTGGAACGCCGTATGAGGTGAAAGTCTCACGTACGGTGTGGAGCGGGGGAAAATCTGGAGAACAATCAAAAGATTACCTATCGCTATAGGTGCTTAACTCAAAGGCCTACGTTCCCCAAAGCCGCGATCGGGTCTTCCTTAT
Organism: Enterococcus sp.; assembly: GCF_022711995.1. Classification (GTDB taxonomy): domain Bacteria; phylum Bacillota; class Bacilli; order Lactobacillales; family Enterococcaceae; genus Enterococcus_D. The sequence goes on along the minus strand of NZ_JALAHI010000071.1, from coordinate 10,867 downwards.
CGGACATTCTCGAGACGCGTGTACCGAACAAGTATTTCCTATCATTGGACCGTCTCCAACATCTGATCAAAACATCAGAAACTTGGTAAATGTTAACCCTTCCAATCGAGGAATGGGTGGACAAGTCTATGGTTCAGATGGGGTTGCCCCAACCTTAACAGGGGATGAAGGGATCAAAATCGCATTGCCGGTAAATGAGGGTATTTCTGTAGCCGGTATGTTGTCAGGAAATTTTGAACAAGGCAATCGGGTATACGAAGTAACCGGAACAGCCCCCACTTTGTCAACGAAACAAGGGGGAACGAAAATTATGATTCGAAAAAATGGAACAGAATATCAAGAGGTCAAGCCAGGTGATAGTGTGAACCTGGCTTTTCCTAATTCCACAAGTCGTCGTGGCCGCCTGGGAAAACAAAGTGTGCATACTTTAGTAACGGGAGACCAACAAGCGGTCGTCACGGATCAGTATCAGATTCGGAAGCTAACGCCCAGGGAATGCTGGCGACTTCAAGGATTTCCTGATTGGGCCTTTGACCGGGCCTCTCAAGTCAATTCAGATAGTCAGTTGTATAAGCAAGCCGGAAACTCTGTAACAGTTCCGGTCATTTTTGATATTGCTAGAAGATTAAAGGAGGTAAAACTAGATGATTTATGATGAGTTGATTGGAGAAATCTACTGGGTGATTGGCAAGATTCAGTCAGATCCGGAATTGGAAGAATAACTGTACCGGCTCAATTTCGATATTCGAAAAAATGGGGTGAAAGTCCCTGGTGATTCATATGTAATGGACGAGGAAACCGATGCTCGAATTGAACTAAATCAAGTAATCACGGAAATTGAACGGATTGCAGATCTTGCCAAAGAACCGGATATCCGCCAATACTTGTTTGAGATAAAAGCAGAATTGGAAATTGAGGGTATTACTGCGGAGTAACAACCAAATAAACCACTGATAGGCGCTGACCGCGGGGGATTTGCGAAGCAGAAATCCTCCGTGGTGCTGTGCCTGTTCATGGACGGCGGCAGCCGGCCATGATGTCTCACCCCCCGTATCTAACAGGGGGGTACAAAAACACAAAAAACAAGCAAGTAGCTATTAAGAATTACTGGTGTAGCAAGGAAAATTAACGATTTGATTCAGTGTGAAGTATTCGTCAATTACTTCACACTTTTGCTTTAGGAGGTGATTATTTGGCGAAAAGAAATTTAAGCAAAGAATTGCTAAAAGAAAAGCGTAAGGATTATGAGGTTTCGCAGAACAAATTAGCTGTCGCATGTAATTTGACTCGAGAGTATATCAACAAGATTGAATCAGGTCTACTTACACCATCAGAAAAGACCATGAGAAAAATTTTTGACCAACTGGAAAGTTTCAATCCCGATTTGCCTTTGACATTACTGTTTGACTATGTAAGGATTCGTTTCCCCACAACGGATGTACGGAAAATTATTCAAGAAATTCTCCATTTACAATTTGAGTATATGCTCCATGAGGATTACGCCTTTTACTCTTATCAGGAACAATATGTTATGGGCGATATTATAGTGATGTTGTCTCATGAAGAAGATAAAGGCGTTCTTTTGGAATTAAAAGGGCGAGGTTGTCGACAGTTTGAAACTTTTTTACTCGCCCAAAAACGTAGCTGGTACGACTTTTTCGAAGATTGTCTGAAAGCCGGTGGGGTGATGAAACGCATAGACTTGGCAATCAATGATCGAGTGGGGCTATTGGATATTCCTGAGTTAACGAAGAAATGTCAGAAGGAAGAATGTATTTCCTTATTCCGTACCTTTAAAAGCTATCGTTCCGGGGAACTGTTGAAAGCCGACGAAAAGGATGGCATGGGCAATACTTTATATATCGGTAGCCTCAAAAGTGAGGTTTATTTTTGTTTGTACGAAAAAGATTATGAGCAATATATCAAGTTAGGAATTCCATTAGACAAGACCGAAACGAAAAATCGCTTTGAGATTCGACTGAAAAATGACCGTGCTTATCATGCGATTCAAGATTTGTTAAAAGGTCGTAGCATTGAAAGTACCACATTTTCCATTATCAACCGGTATTTGCGATTTGCGGATAAGGTAGAAGGAAAACGGCGAACCAATTGGCCCTTGAATGAACAATGGGGTCGTTTTATTGGACGGAATCGGAAAGAGATTCAATTAACTTCTGAACCGAAACCGTATACCATTGAACGAACCTTGAATTGGCTAGGCCGACAAGTCGCCCCTACTTGGAAAATGGCTAAAGAATTAGATCGTTTGAATCAGACAACCTATATACAGGATATGGTACAGAATGCACGCTTATCAGACCGGCATAAAAAGATTTTGGAGCAACAAAGTATGGCAGTTGAAAACTTAATTATATGAAAAGAGGGATCTTGATGGGAATTGTAAAAGATATTTTATTGGTATTTGGTGGCAGTATGCTCGGCGTTACCGTGATGTACTTGATGAATGTAAGTGCAGCGGCGGACTGAGCAATGGAAAAGAAAGGAAAGTGACGAGATGAATTTTGGACAAAATTTATATCAATGGTTTTTAACCAATGCGCAATCTTTAGTCTTACTAGCGATTGTGGTCATTGGTTTGTTTTTAGGATTTAAGCGAGAGTTTTCCAAACTGATTGGCTTCTTGGTGATTGCTTTGATTGCGGTAGGTCTGGTCTTTAATGCTTCTGGAGTGAAGGATGTCTTACTCAATTTGTTTAACCGAATTGTCGGTGCCTGAGGGGGAATCACGATGGAACAGATGCGTGTGTATATTGCGAACCTTGGAAAATACAATGGTGCGACACGTTCCTAGTTGAAAAGACTAGGCATGAAATTCAAAATGGGTTCATAGAACTGATTCTTTGAGAAGTGGAATGATTGGGTAACGCCATGAAACGCTTCCCTTGATACTGCGGCAAGCAGTTTGATGCAAAAATTAAATTGTTTGAAGCTCGCTGAAGTCGGCAGAGAACTACCCTAGTAAGTCAATTTGTGACTTATGGAAAGTGCCTTAGAGGTAAGGTATGTAGTCTATATGCCGGAGGTCTATAAAATATCTATGGTGAGAATGTGTAATTGGGAAAACACTGACGAATATCCGAATGTACGGGTCTAAATTTGCGTGGCATAGAAATATGCTATCTATCCAAAGGATAGGCATGTGAGGTTGAGTAAGATATCGTTGTTATGAAAAACCTTATGATGTTACAGGCATTATCAAACATGCAGGCTTATAGGATACACTTAAGGGTATATGTACAGATAGAAGAATCGGAACGTGGAAAGGTTAGAGTGTGGAGCTGATTTGCCAGCGATGAAGCAATAGGTTGGAAAACTTGACGTATAACATCCTTTAATCTAACTGAGAGCGGTGCCACAGTACCGGTGAAATCATAGAAATATGATGGAGGGATAGGCACTAGTCATAGCAATAACAAATATTAAATAAAGAAGAATCAATCAAGATTTCATAGGTTCGAGTAAGACTAAAAAAGGCAATGCTCACATGATTTATTAGAAATGGAGCTAACCGACTATGACAACTACAAAGGTGCTGAAAAAGCAAAAATTGAGGAATAACGAATATTATGATTTGCAACAAACATTCGATGGACTTTATCAAAAGTCTAAAGATAATCATGTATTCAAGAGGCTCATTCCTCTGATACTGCAAGAAGAAAACATACTCCTTGCTTATCGCAACTTAAAGAAAAATTCAGGAAGTAAAACCAAAGGTTCAGATGGCAGAAATATTCACTATTTGGCAAAGCTATCAACTGATGAGTTGATAGCCAAGGTCAGAAATAAGTTCATCTGGTACAAGCCTAAAGCTATTCGTAGAGTAGAAATTCCTAAAAGCAATGGAAAAACAAGACCATTGGGGATACCAGCAATCATAGACAGGCTGATACAGCAATGTATTTTGCAAATATTAGAACCAATTTGTGAGGCTAAATTCTATGAAAGAAGCAATGGGTTTCGTCCAAATCGAAGTTGTGAACATGCCATTGCGCAAGTTGAACGCTATATGCAAATTGCGAAATTGAGTTATGTAGTAGATATTGACATTAAAGGATTTTTTGATAATGTCAATCATGGCAAGCTGTTGAAGCAATTATGGACGATAGGAATCAGGGATAAGAAATTGATTAGTATTCTCTCAGCAATGCTTAAAGCTGAAATTGCTGGAATTGGTTTCCCAGAAAGAGGAACACCACAAGGTGCAATACTCTCACCGCTATTATCCAATGTAGTGCTAAACGAATTGGATTGGTGGATTGCCAGTCAGTGGGAAAATATCCCTACTAAAAGGGAATATTCCAAGTGGAAGCAATCAAATACAAACAAATACACTTCCCTGCGTAACTATACGAAACTTAAAGAATGTTATATCGTCCGTTATGCTGATGATTTCAAAATTTTATGCCGAAATTATACCTCAGCTGAAAAGATTTATCACGCTACGAAAAATTGGCTAAAAGATAGATTGGGATTAGAAATTAGTCCTGAAAAATCAAAGATAGTCAATCTCAAAAAGAACTATTCGGGGTTTCTGGGTTTCAAAATAAAGTTGCATGAGAAAGGCAAGTACAAAAATGGGACGAAAAAGTATGTTGTAAAATCCCATATGACAGAAAAGGCAAAACGACAAGTATTAGAAAAGGGAAAACAATACCTGAAAGAAATACAAAAAGCGAATGATGAAGCTGTCTATAAGAAAATTTCATTATTCAATTCCTATGTAATGGGAACCCACAATTATTATCAAGTGGCAACTCATATCACACAAGATCTATCAGGCATTGCCTTATCGTTCAAACGCTTTTTAACGAATCGGTTCAGTGACAGGATAAATCGACATGGTAAGAAAATAACGCTTATCGTAAAAGAGAAATACGGAAAAAGTAAACAACTTCGTTATCTTGATGGAACAGCTATTCTTCCCATTGGATATATAAGGCATAAAAAGCCAATGGATAAGAAAAGAACGATTAACAAGTTTACTGTTGAGGGACGCGAAGAAATCCACAAACAACTGGTATATGGGGATTATGAACTTCTGCATATGATTATGCGCAATCCAGTTCCCTATCGAAGCGTGGAATATAACGATAATCGTGTTTCACTATATGTGGCACAAAAGGGAAAATGTGCAGTTTTAGGAAAAATCTTAACTTTTGATGAAATCCATTGCCACCATAAAGTTCCACTTTCGAAAGGTGGAAAAGATAACTATGCGAACTTAATTATTTTGCATAGAGATTTGCACAGATACCTACACGCAACTGATGATAAAACGTTAGCTAAATATGAAACTGAACTAAATTTGAACGAGAAGCAAAAGAACAAAATTGGACGTTTAAAAGAACTTTTGTAAGTTGTGATTTACTTTATTTACTGGATTATTGATATGATGGAAAGCCGTGTGAGGTGAAAGTCTCACGCACGGTTTGGAGCGGGGGAAAATCTGGAGATAGTCTCAAAAGATTACCTATCGCTATAAGGTGAGTTGGTGGGGGCATGGTTTACCCCACCTGTCGATTTTGATGAAGTGAAAGAACGGATTGGATTAAATAATGAATATGAGGAATATGCAATCCATGATTATGAACTTCCCTTTGAGATTGATGAGTATACACCAATTGAAGAAATTAATCGGTTGTGTGGCTTAGCGGAGGAGCTTGAAGGAACGCCAGTTGGTGAAGTTGCTTCTGAGATTCAACATGCTTTCTTCAATTCTTTTGAGGAAATGGTAGAGCATGTGGATGATATTGTCTATTATCCAGATTGCGATGATATGAGTGATGTAGCATATTTCTTGATTGTAGAAGCTGGTGATTTTGGAGAAGTACCAGAACACTTGAAGACGTATATTGATTTTGATGCGTGTGGTAGAGACTTGGAGATTGGAGGCAACTATTTGGTTACGAGTCGAGGTGTTTTTGAGTATCCATATTAACGAAACTATTGAAGGGTAGTTGATTTTTAAACTATCCTTCTTTTTAAGGGAATGATTTGATGAAAAAAATAAAAAGCTACACCAGTATCTGGGCGGTTGAAAAAGTCATTTACGCGATAAATGACTTTCAGCTACCTTTTCCTGTGACCTTTAACCAGATGGCTTGGTTTGTTTTATCCTTGCTGTTTGTCATTGTATTTGCCCATGTGCCTCCACTATCTATGATAGAGGGGGCCTTTTTAAAATACTTAGGCATACCAGTGGCTGTCACTTGGTTTATGTCGCAAAAGACCTTTGACGGTAAGAAACCATTGGGGTTTTTACGATCCTTTTTCAGTTATCACTTGCGGTTTAAGGTCACTTTTGCAGGAAAGAAAGTCAAAGAACAAAAGAAACGATGGGACGAACCCATTACTCTTGTAAGGAGTGTGAACTATGTACCCGATTAAGTATATTGAAAATAATCTTGTGTTTAACCAAGAAGGCGAGTGTTTTGCCTACTATGAGTTAGTCCCTTACAATTACTCCTTTTTATCCCCTGAACAGAAGTATCAAGTACACGATAGCTTTCGCCAATTGATTGCCCAGAATCGTGAAGGCAAGATCCATGTTTTACAAATTGCCACAGAAAGTAGTATTCGTGCCACACAAGAGCGATCGAAAAAAGAAATTACCGGTAGACTCAAAGAAGTAGCGAAACATCGAATTGACCTACAGACAGATGCATTAGTATCCATGATTGGTGATAGTCAAATTGATTATCGCTTTTTTATTGGCTTCAAACTAATTGCGACGGATGAAGAAGTCAATCTAAAAAGTCTCAAGAAATCTTTCTTTTCTGGGTTTCAAGAATTTATCTATGGGGTGAATCATCATTTGATGGGCGATTTTGTTTCGTTATCCAATGAAGAAATTCGCCGATACACCAAGCTTGAAAAACTAATGGAAAGTAAATTGGCTCGAAGATTCAAAGTCAGACGAGTCACACCGAGTGATCTAACTTACCTGATTGAACATATCTATGGTGAAAAAGGCACACCATTTGAAGAATATGAATTTCAGCTACCAAAGAAAAAGCTGAAATCAGAAACTCTGGTAAAACGCTACGATTTATTACGTCCTAGTCGTTGCTTGATTGAAGAAAAGCCTCGGTACTTACGCATGGAACATGAAAATCATGAGTCGTATGTAGCCTATTTGACAATCAATACGATCATAGGGGAGATGGAATTTCCTTCCTCAGAACTTTTCTATTACCAGCAACAACAATTCACTTTCCCGATTGATACTTCAATGAATGTAGAGATTGTCGCCAATAAAAAGGCTTTAGCTACCGTTCGCAATAAGAAAAAGGAATTAAAAGATTTAGATAATCATGCGTATCAATCTGACAATGAAACGAATTCTAATGTTTTAGATGCGTTGGATTCCGTAGATGAATTGGAAACCACTTTGGATCAATCAAAAGAATCCATGTACAAATTGAGTTATGTGGTTCGAGTAAGTGCGGAATCAGTGGATGAACTAAAACGCCGTTGTGATGAAGTGTTTGATTTCTATGATGATACCAATGTGAAACTAGTCCGGCCCTTTGGCGATATGATGGGATTACATGAAGAATTCTTACCCTCAAGTAAACGCTACATGAATGACTATATCCAGTATGTGACGTCTGATTTTCTCGCCGGACTTGGTTTTGGGGCTACTCAGATGCTAGGAGAATTAGAAGGCATTTACTTTGGCTACAACGTGGACACGGGGCGAAATGTCTACCTGAAACCAGCATTGGCCTCACAAGGGGTAAAAGGTTCAGTTACCAATGCTTTGGCAGCTGCATTTCTTGGTTCTCTTGGTGGTGGAAAATCCTTTAGTAACAATCTCTTAGTCTATTATGCCGTCCTTTTTGGTGGGCAAGCTGTGATTGTCGATCCAAAAGGGGAGCGTGGAGGATGGAAAGAGACCTTGCCAGAAATTGCGGATGAAATCAATATTCTCAACTTAACTAGTAAGCCAGAAAATCAAGGCTTACTTGATCCTTATGTCATCATGAAGAAAAAGAAAGACTCCGAGAGCTTGGCGATTGATATTTTGACCTTCTTAACGGGAATTTCTAGTCGAGATGGGGAGAAGTTTCCTGTTTTACGGAAGGCCATTCGAACGGTTACCCAAAGTGATCAACGGGGGTTATTACAAGTAATCGTTGAATTGCGTAAAGAGGGCTCACCAGTTGCGGAAAATATCGCGGATCATATTGAATCTTTTACCGATTATGATTTTGCCCATTTGCTTTTCTCAGACGGTTCGATTACCCAATCGATTAGTTTAGATAAACAGTTGAATATCATTCAAGTAGCGGATTTGGTTTTACCGGATGCGGAAACCACTTTTGAAGAATATATTACCATGGAATTGCTGAGTGTTTCGATGCTAATCGTCATTTCGACTTTTGCCTTGGACTTTATCCATAGTAATCGAGAAGTTTTCAAGATTGTGGACCTAGATGAAGCTTGGAGTTTTCTTCAAGTGGCACAAGGAAAGACCTTATCGAATAAATTAGTTCGTGCTGGGCGAGCCATGAATGCCGGAGTTTATTTCGTTACGCAAAATAGTGACGATTTACTGGATGAACGCTTGAAGAACAATATCGGATTGAAGTTTGCTTTTCGAAGTACCGATATTCATGAAATCAAGAAAACCTTGGAATTCTTTGGATTGGATCAAGAGGATGAAAGCAATCAAAAACACCTGCGAGATTTGGAAAACGGTCAGTGTTTAATGCAAGACTTGTATGGGCGAGTAGGTGTGGTCCAAGTTCATCCAGTATTTGAAGAACTTTTCCATGCTTTTGATACCCGTCCACCTGTTCAAGAGAGAATGGAGTGAGGAGATGAAAAAGAAACTTTTTCGGATTGTGGGAGTGATTGCAATCAGTCTCTGTGTCATGTTACTTCTTCTCAGTATGATTGGAACGGTGGCTGAGGCAACAGGTCTGGTTGATGATACAGTTGAAGCGGGAAATCTATATTCCCAATATTCACTTGGTAACTATCAGTTGGATTTCTTTGTGGATAGTTCGTGGGATTGGCTACCTTGGAATTGGGGGGATGGCTTAGGCAAAAGCGTGATGTATGGTCTTTATGCCATTACTAATTTCATTTGGACCGTTAGTTTATATTTGTCGAACGCCACGGGCTATGTAGTCCAAGAGGCTTACAAGTTAGATTTTATTTCGGATACGGCTGAAAGTATTGGAAAAAATATCCAAACCCTAGCCGGCATTACCGAAAATGGACTCCAGACCACGGGCTTTTACTTTGGGTTTCTACTATTGATGATTTTAGCTTTAGGAGTTTATGTGGCGTATACCGGATTATTAAAACGAGAAACCACCAAAGCAGTTCGAGCCGTGATTAATTTTGTGATGATTTTTCTACTTTCGGGTTCCTTTATCGCTTATGCGCCCATCTATATCACAAAAATCAATGACTTTAGTTCAGATGTTAGTGAAGCCGCCCTTAGCCTTGGGACCGAGATTGTCGTACCCAATTCAGAAAGCCAAGGAAAAGATAGTGTGGACTTGATTCGAGATAGCTTGTTTTCAATTCAAGTCCAACAACCCTGGTTACTACTACAATTTGATGATTCCAATATAGAAGAAATTGGCGAAGACCGGGTTAACAAAATTCTATCTGTGAGTCCGGATGAAAACAAAGGCAAGGATCGGGAAGAAGCGGTCAAAGCGGAGATTGAAGACAATGACAATGCGAATCTAAGTATTACCAAGACCATTAACCGCTTAGGGACCGTGGTCTTTTTGGTGTTGTTCAATATTGGCATATCCTTCTTTGTCTTTCTTCTGACTGGGATTATGTTGTTCTCGCAAATTCTCTTCATAATCTTTGCGATGTTTTTGCCGATTAGTTTCTTATTATCTATGTTGCCGACTTATGAGAGTTTGGGCAAGAAGGCGATTATTCGCTTATTCAATACGATTATGATGCGAGCGGGTGTCACCCTGGTGATTACGACTGCATTTAGTATCTCCACGATGTTTTTCAACATTTCCGCAACCTATCCATTTTTCATGGTTGCTTTTCTGCAAATTGTGACCTTTGCCGGTATCTATTTCAAATTGGGGGACATTATGAGCATGTTCAACCTTCAAAGTAATGATAGCCAGTCAATGGGAAGACGGGTTATGCGAAAACCGCAAATGTTGATGAACCGTAAATTGCGGCAACTTAATCGAAATGTGGGACGAACTTTAGCTTTTGGTGGAGGTGCAGCAGTCGGAAATAAGTTGGAAAAGGAACAATCAAAATCCAAATTTAAGCCATCCAATTCTTCTCTACGAAAGAATTCACGATTACCTAACAATCAAGAGATACCGCCTGACTCGACTAAGGAAAAGCCAACTTCAAATAATAAGAAACAATCTCGAATGAATTTGGCCGGGAGAAAAATCGGCAAAGTTCTGGATACCCAAGCTTTGGTGAAAGATAAGACAAAACAAGTAAAGGATGGAGTACGGAATGCGCCAACCAACCTGAAATACAATCTCCATCAAGGAATCGAAAAGACGAAAAAAGCACCAGAAGAATTCAAACGTGGACTTGTCCAAGAAAAAGCAAATCGAGCGGAATTGCGAGAAAAACAGCGACAACGTAGAGATGAGAAAATGGCTGAAAAGCGCAAAGCATTGAACGAAACAGGGAATCGTCATGGGAAAAGAAGGGGAAATGTTCCGATAAAAGCGGAGGTCCAACCTCAGAAAGGTAGGATACCGAAAGAAGAAGTATCAAAACGAATTGTGAAAGGCAATCTGAATCCTGAAATCAAACGGAAGCTAGCTAGTCAGGAAATTGTTTCAAAAAGAATAAGTCAACCATCTAATAAGAAAAATTCTTT